>DAHVRS010000435.1 GCA_027322375.1 Brachybacterium sp.
TCGGCGACGGGCTCGGCCACGTCGCGCTCACCGGCGTCGCGGTGGGCTGGCTGGTGGGCGCCTGGGTCACCGCGACCCCCGCGGACCTGCTCGCGATCCCTGGAGCGCTCGCCGCCTCCGTCCTCGGCGCGCTGCTCATCGAGTACGTGCGCGAGGTCAGCCACACCAGCCGCGATGTGGCGCTGGCGATCCTGTTCTACGGCGGCATCGCCGGCGGCGTGGTGATCATCCAGCTCGCCGGCGGCACCTCCCAGAACCTCGTCGGCTATCTCTTCGGGTCCCTCTCCACCGTCACCCGGCCGGACATGGTCATCTCGCTCGTCCTCGCGATCGTGGTGATCGGACTCGGCGTGGGGCTCATGGGCCTGCTCTCCGCGGTGACGGCCGATGAGGAGTTCGCTCGCGCCTCCGGGCTGCCGGTGCGCACCGTCAACGTGCTCATCGCCGTGATGGCCGCGCTCACCGTCACCCTGTCGATGCGGATCGTGGGCGCGCTCATGGTCTCCGCGCTGATGATCGTGCCGGTCGCCGCCGCACAGCATCTCGTGGTCGGCTTCGCCCGCACCATGCGCACCGCGATGGTGATCGCCGTGCTGTGCTCGCTGGGCGGACTGCTGCTGACCGTCTACATGGACCTGCCCCCGGGTGGTGTGATCGTGCTGGCGACGGTCGCGGTCTACGCGGTCGCGCTCGTGGTGCGCGCCATCCGCTCCGCCAGACCCCACGGCTCCGTACACGGACCAGGGCCTTCTCGCGGCCAGGTGCCCGCGGGCGCACGTGCAACGCCCCACGAGGGATAGAAGTCCCGCTCACCCCGGGGGACAATGGGGTCATGCAACGGAATACACGCCAACGCACCGCGATCCTCGAGACGCTCTCGCGTCAGGCTGACTTCCGCTCCGCGCAGCAGATCCATGAACAGATGCGGGCCGACGGCGAGACCGTGGGGCTCGCGACCGTGTACCGCAACCTGCAGGCGCTCTCGCGCGCGGGCCGGCTGGACGTGCTCGTCGCGGCCGACGGGGAGTCGCTGTACCGCCAGTGCGAGGACACGGGCCACCATCACCATCTCGTGTGCCGCGAGTGCGGCAGCACCGTCGAGTTCCTCGCCCCACGGCTGGAGGCCTCGATGACCGCGATCGCGCGCGAGCACGGCTTCACCGACGTGGACCACACGCTCGAGGTCTTCGGGCTCTGCGCGAAGCACTCCGGCAGCGGCGCGAAGAAGACCCGTGCCGCGAAGGACTCCGGCGCGGCAGAGGACTCCAGCACCGCCGAGGAGGACGCACGCGCATGATGGAGTGGGTGCAGGGCCTGCCCCTGCTCTGGGCGATCGCGTTCCTCTACCTCGTGATCTGGTGCCGTGCGGGCGGCACCTATCTGGTGGGGCGCGCCGCCCGTCGTGCCGCGGACCGCGGCCGAGTCTCGAAGATGCTGCACTCCCCCGGCGTGGTGCGCGCGACCGCGCTGATCAACCGCTGGGGTGCATGGGTGGTGGCGCTGAGCTTCCTCACCGTCGGCTTCCAGACCGCCGCGAACGCCGCAGCGGGGCTCACCGGCATGCCCGCGAAGCGCTATCTCCCGGCCCTCGCCGTGGGCGGGCTGGCCTGGGCGGTCATCTACGCGACCGTGGGACTCGTCGCCGTGGTGGGCTGGTTCGAGCTCTTCCTCGTCTCCCCGGCGGGCGCCGTCGCGGTGCTCGGCCTGATCGTCGCACTGGTCGCCGTGGTGCTGCGCCACCGCCGGCAGGTGCGCGGGCGGATGACCGCCTCGGCCGCCGTGGTCGACGCACTCGTCGGCCCGAGTGAGGAGTCTGCCGCCGACGGCGCAGCGGCCGACGGGCTGGCTGCCAGCGCGGCCTCCGATGCGCCGGCGCCTGCAGTTCAGAGTTCGGCGGAGTCCTCCGCCGACTGATCTGGCTCTGCGCCCTCGTCCGGCGCATCGACCGCGCCGCCGTAGCGGCGGTCACGGCGCGCGTACTCGGTGATCGCCCTCCACAGCACACGACGGTCCACATCCGGCCAGAGCTCGTCGACGAAGACCAGCTCGGCGTAGGCCGCCTGCCAGAGCAGGAAGTTCGAGGTGCGCTGCTCGCCGCTGGTGCGCAGGAACAGATCCACATCCGGCATCGCCGGATCATCGAGATGGGTGCGGAAGCTCTTCTCGGTGATGCCGCGCGGGGAGAGCCTTCCTGCACGTGCCTCGGCCGCGATCTCGCGGACGGCGTCGAGGATCTCGGCGCGCCCGCCGTGGTTCACGCACATGTACAGGGTCATGCGGGTGTTGTGGCGGGTGAGCTCCTCCGCCGAGCGCAGCTCCTTGATGACCGAGCCCCACAGTCGCTGCTCCCGGCCGATCCACACGATCCGCACGCCCCAGGAGTGGAGGGTGTCGCGCTGGCGGCGCAGCACAGAGCGAGAGAAGCCCATGAGGAAGCGGACCTCCTCCGGGGAGCGCTTCCAGTTCTCGGTGGAGAAGGCGTAGGCGCTGAGGTGGGTGACGCCGATCTGCAGGGCGCCGGCGACCACGTCCAGCAGTGCCGTCTCCCCCGCCTCATGCCCTGCCGTGCGCGGCAGGCCGCGCCGGTTCGCCCAGCGGCCGTTGCCGTCCATGACGACGGCGACATGGCGCGGGATCGTGGGGGCGGGAAGCTGCGGGGGCTGGGCGCCGCTGGGATGCGGGAACGGTTCCTGGTACCCCGTGCGGGATGCTCCGGGCATGGACTCCTCCTGGAAGGACGGGGTGGTGGACGGTAGCGGGCGGGAGTGAGCGAGCGGGTCAGCGCTCAGCGTTCGACGTAGTGCAGGGAGCGGACCGAGCGTTCGAGATGCCAGGTGATCGTGTCCGTGATGAGGCGCGCACCCTCCTGCTGGACGGTGTCCTCGGCCTCGAGCACATGCTCCCAGTCACCGGCGAGCAGGAAGATGAGGTGCTCGATCGTCGCCTGCCGCACCGCGATCGCGCCCGGCTTCCGGCACGGCGTGCAGACGAGGCCGCCGGCGCGGATGTCGAGGGCGTGGTGCGGTCCGGGCGCACCGCAGGTCGCGCAGACCCGCAGCTCGGGCGCCCAGCCGGAGACGGCGAGGGTGCGCAGCAGGAAGGAGTCGAGCACCAGGGTGGGCGGGATGCGACCCTCCCCCATGGCGCGCAGCGCGCCGACGAGCATGAGGAAGCCGCCCTGGTGCGGGTCCACGACCTCGTCGGTGAGCCGGTCCGTGGTCTCCAGCATCGCGCTCGCGGCGGTGAAGCGTCCGTAGTCCGCGCTGATCCGGGCGGCGAACGCCTCGATCGTGTCGACCTGGGTCACGGTGTGGAGAGAGCGGCCGGCATGCAGCTGCACGTCGATGAGGTTGAACGGCTCGAGCCGGGCGCCGAAGCGGCTGCCGGTGCGGCGCACGCCCTTCGCGACCGCACGCACCTTGCCGTGGCGGCGCGTGAGCAGCGTGATGATCCGATCGGCCTCACCCAGCGGATGGGTGCGCAGCACGATCGCGTCGTCACGGTAGAGCTTGCTGGTCATGGTGCTCCGAGACTACGCCGCAGCACGGACGCGAGAGGGCAGGCGGGCACCCGACTCACCGGGGCTTTGCTCACGCTGGGACGACGGGCGCCGATCCCTGCTGCCCCACCGGATGGTCGGCGTCCCTGCGCCGTGAAGGCAGAGGAGGCATGATGGCGCTGTGCGGCGGGGCCTGCCTCGCATCGACGACTTGGAGGAGGACGCCATGGGGATCTTCGGCATGCTGCGTCGGGACGACACGGCGAAGGCCACCGCGCGGCGCGCGATGAAGGAGGCCCGCAGCGGCGAGACGACCGACGGTGGCGCCGTCCAGCGGCTGATCGACGCGATCCGCGACATCGGGCTGGATGGGAAGCTCACCTACTCCTCCGCCCAGGAGTTCGCCCGGAAGGCGCAGCGCGGGCGCGCCCGGAAGCACCCCGAGAAGGCGGTGCGCCGGATCATCCGCTCCCACCGCCGCGGCGTGACCGCGGGCGGCTTCCTCACCGGGCTCGGCGGCGTGATCACCCTGCCGATCCTGCTGCCCACGAACGTGATGGAGTTCTACGTCCAGGCCACCCGCATGGTCGGCGCGATCGCGGCGGTGCGCGGCTATGACCTCGACGACGAGGAGGTCCGGGTGCGCGTGCTCGCGGCACTGCTCGCGGAGGAGTCCGGGGACGTGCTCAGCAGCGTCGGACTGGGCCCGGTCGCAGGCGCAGCGGCCCGCGGGGTCGCCGGACGCTTCACGAACTCGCCGGCGTCGGCCGTGGTGAACGCGGTGGGCAACCGGATGGTCAAGCGGTTCGCGCTGCGTTCGGCGCGACTGTTCGGCAAGGCGATCCCGGGTCTCGGCGGTGTGCTCGGCGCGATCTCCGACAGCCGGCAGCTGAACCGCATCGCGAAGACCGCGAAGGCGAGCTTCCCGCAGGTGGCGTGATGCGGGTCTTCGTCGCCCTGCGCCCCTCGCCCGAAGCGCTGGAGCACCTGGATGCGGCGCTCGAGGACGTGCGGGCCACCTCGGGCCTCTCTCTGCGCTGGGGCGACCCTGAGCAGTGGCATCTCACCCTCGCCTTTCGGCCGGACCTGCCCGAGGGCGCGCTCGAGGACACCGCCCAGCACCTGGCCGTCCTCGCCGCCGGGCATTCCCCGCTCACTCTGCATCTCACCGGTGCCGGGGTGTTCAGCGCGCGGGCCCTCTGGATCGGGGTGGGCGGCGAGACGCAGCGGCTCGCCGCGCTGATGGGCGAGCCGCTGCTGGAGGGCGAGCTGCGGGAGCGCCGGCGTGCCCACCTCACCGTCGCGCGGGTCTCTGCTCGTGCGCCGCGGCCGCCGCGTCGTCGGCGGCGAGGTGAGGCACCTCCCCCGGATCCGATGCAGCTGCTGCTCGCGGATGCTGTGCGGGCACTGTCCGTCTACCGCGGGCCTTCCTGGGAGGCGACGGAGCTGGAGCTGGTCCGCTCCGAGCTGGGGCAGGGGCGCTCCGGTGGGCCCCGCCACGAGGTGCTCGCCACCGTGCCACTGGGCTGAGGGGCCCGCCCGGTTCAGCGTTCTGCCGCAGGCCGCCGGCCGACGGCGAAGACACGCCGGAACGGTAGCACCACGCCCTGGCCGGTGTCCGGATAGGCCTCGCGCAGGCGCGCCGTGAACTGGTCCGCGAACTGCTCGCGCAGCGCGGCCGGGAGTGCCTCCAGGGTGGGACGGGCGCCGGTGCCGCTGACCCATTCGAAGACGGGGTCCGGGCCGTGCAGCACGTGGAGGTAGGTGGTCTCCCAGGCGTCCACCTCGAGCCCCGCCTCCTGGAGGGCGTGAAGGTACGTCCCCGCATCGTGCGAGGCGGGTGACGCGATGCCGTGGAGGTGCTCGGCGAAGGGCGCCTCGGCGGCGAGGTCGCGGCGCAGCGTGTGGCTCGGCTCCTCGAAGTTGCCCGGGACCTGCATCGCGAACCATCCGCCGGGGGCGAGCATCGCGGCAAGGCGCGGCAGCAGCTCGAGATGACCGCGCACCCATTGCAGCGCGGCGTTCGTGACGAGCACGTCGATGGGCCGCGGCGGCTCCCAGGTGCGCAGGTCGCCGAGGACAGCGGTGACACCCTCCTGAGTCCTCGCGCGCTCGACCATCGCGGGACTCGAATCCACGGCGAGCACCTCCGCCCCTGGCCAGCGCTCGGCGAGCAGACGGGTCTGGGTCGCGGGCCCCGCACCGAGGTCGACCACGAGACCGGGACGCTCGGCGCCGATCCGTGCGGTGAGATCGAGGAAGGGGCGGGCGCGCTCATCGGCGTAGCGGAGGTACTGCGCGGGATCCCAGGTGTGCGACATCAGCTGCCCTCATCTCTCTTGAGGTCAAGCTACCTTCTGGGGTGGACCGGCGCAGGAGGACGCTCAGGCGCACAGCTGCGGGAGGTCCTCGAGCGCGCTCAGCTGCTGCGCCGCCTCCAGCAGCGCGGCGCGGAAGGCGAGCAGGGCGGGATGCCGGGCGGCGCCCGCCCGCGCGGCGGTGTACAGCGAGCGGTGAGGGTCTCCGGGAAGGCTCAGCACGCGTGTCCCACCGAGGTGCTCGGAGGCGATGATGCCGGGCACG
>DAHVRS010000460.1 GCA_027322375.1 Brachybacterium sp.
CGACGCGCTCGAGAAGAACATGGAGCTGGAGTACGAGCGCAACCGGGAGCGGTACCAGTTCCTGCGCTGGGGACAGACCGCCTTCGACGACTTCAAGGTCGTCCCCCCGGGCACCGGCATCGTCCACCAGGTGAACATCGAGTACCTCGCCCGGACCGCCATGACCCGCGAGGTCCCCGCCGGTGACGGGAACGGCTCGGTTCCGCGTGCCTACCCCGACTCCTGCGTCGGCACCGACTCGCACACCACCATGGTCAACGGCCTGGGCGTGCTGGGCTGGGGCGTCGGCGGCATCGAGGCCGAGGCCGCGATGCTCGGCCAGCCCGTGTCGATGCTGATCCCGCGCGTGGTGGGCTTCAAGCTCACCGGCGAGATCCCGCCGGCCGCCACCGCGACCGACGTCGTCCTCACGATCACCGAGATGCTCCGCCAGCACGGCGCGGTCGGCAAGTTCGTCGAGTTCTACGGCGAGGGCGTCGCCCAGGTTCCGCTCGCGAACCGCGCAACCATCGGCAATATGAGCCCCGAGTTCGGCTCCACCTGCGCGATCTTCCCGGTCGACGAGGTCACCATCGACTACCTGCGCCTCACCGGCCGCTCCGAGGAGCAGCTCGCGCTCGTCGAGGCCTACGCCAAGCGCCAGGGCCTGTGGCACGACCCCTCCAACGAGGTCGCCTACTCGGAGTATCTCGAGCTGGACCTCTCCACCGTGGTCCCCTCGATCGCCGGCCCGAAGCGTCCCCAGGACCGCATCGTGCTCTCCGAGGCCAAGGAGTCCTTCCGCGAGGTCCTGCCCTCCTACGCCACCGATCACCCGGTGAGCACCAACGGCGACGGCTCCTTCCCCGCCTCGGACCCGGCCACCCCCGACTCCGACAACGAGTCCGGCGGCGACGCCCCCGAGCGCAGCCACCCGTCCGGCCGCGCCTCGAGCCCGGTCCAGGTCAAGGGCCACGACTTCGAGATCGATCACGGCATCGTCTCGATCGCCTCGATCACCTCGTGCACGAACACCTCGAACCCGTCGGTGATGATGGCCGCCGGCCTCCTCGCCCGCAACGCGGTCGAGAAGGGCCTGGTCGCCAAGCCGTGGGTGAAGACCTCGATGGCGCCCGGCTCGCAGGTCGTCACGAACTACTACACGAAGGCCGGTCTCTGGCCCTCGCTCGAGGCGCTCGGCTTCCATCTCGTCGGTTACGGCTGCACCACCTGCATCGGCAACTCGGGCCCGCTCGCCCCGGAGATCTCCGAGGCGATCGCCGAGAAGGACCTCGCCGTCACCGCGGTGCTCTCGGGCAACCGCAACTTCGAGGGCCGCATCAACCCCGACGTCAAGATGAACTACCTGGCCTCCCCGCCGCTGGTCATCGCCTACGCGCTCGCGGGCACCATGGATTTCGACTTCGAGAACGACCCGCTCGGGCAGGACAAGGACGGCAACGACGTCTACCTGCGCGACATCTGGCCCAACCCCACCGAGGTGGAGAAGGTCATCGGCGAATCGATCTCGCAGGAGATGTTCAAGGAGGACTACAAGGACGTCTTCACCGGTGACGAGCGCTGGCGGAGCCTGGAGACCCCCGAGGGCGCGACCTTCGAGTGGGATCCCGAGTCCACCTATGTGCGCAAGCCCCCGTACTTCGAGGGCATGGGCGCGCAGCCCGAGCCGGTCAAGGACGTCTCCGGCGCCCGGGTGCTGGTCAAGGTCGGCGACTCGACGACCACCGACCACATCTCGCCCGCCGGCTCCATCAAGCTGGACTCCCCGGCCGGTCGCTACCTCCGCGAGAACGGCGTGGCGCGCAAGGACTTCAACTCCTACGGCTCGCGCCGTGGCAACCACGAGGTCATGATCCGCGGCACCTTCGCGAACATCCGCATCAAGAACCAGCTGCTCGACGGTGTCGAGGGCGGGTACACGAGGAATTTCCTGACCGGCGAGCAGGAGTTCATCTACGACGCGGCCCAGGCCTACGCGGAGAAGGGCATCCCGCTCGTGGTCCTCGCGGGCAAGGAGTACGGCACCGGCTCGTCCCGTGACTGGGCGGCCAAGGGCACCAAGCTCCTCGGCGTCGAGGTCGTCATCGCGGAGAGCTTCGAGCGCATCCACCGCTCGAACCTCATCGGCATGGGCGTCCTCCCGTTGCAGTTCCCCGAGGGGCAGACCGCCGAGTCGCTGGGCCTGGACGGCACGGAGACCTTCTCCTTCACCGGCATCACCGCCCTGAACGACGGTGGCATCCCGAAGACAGTCGCGGTCTCCGCGGTGAAGGAGGACGGCACCGCCATCGAGTTCGACGCGGTGGTCCGCATCGACACCCCCGGCGAGGCGGACTACTTCCGCAACGGCGGCATCCTGCAGTACGTGCTGCGCTCGCTCGTCTCCGCCTGAGTGGACGAACGCCACTGAGTGCATAGCGACGCGCTCCCGCCGGGACGCCCCGGAGCCCATGAGGCTCCGGGGCGTCCCGCATTCTGGGGAGAGGGAGAGGCCCGTTGCGTGCACCCTTGCGCGGCGGATCTGCACCGGGTTGCACACCACGGCCGAGGGTCGTGGAGCCCCGGTGAAGATATGCACAGATGTGACCATGTCGCACGTCAGTCCTGGTCACGACGACGTACTCTGGGCACGTCCCGATCCCGTCAGCGAGGGAGGACCGTCCGTGTCCACCATCGAGCAGCGACTCGACGTGCCGTCCCATCTCGGCCCCGCCGTCTCCGCACCTGCCGCTCCCGCGACTTCCGCACCGGCCGCCGGACGGCAGATCCCGGCCGATCCCGAGCAGCTGCGCGCCCTGCCCGCCGCCGCGCTGGAGGATCTCGCCCGCACCCTGCGCCGCCGTCTCGTGGAGATCTGCTCCGAGCACGGCGGCCCCCTCGGCCCCAACCTCGGCGTGGTCGAGCTGACCCTCGCCCTCCACCGCGAGTTCCGCTCCCCGCAGGAGCCGATCGTCTTCGACACCGGCCACCAGGCCTACGTCCACAAGATGCTCACCGGTCGCGCCGACCTCGCCGGGCTCCGCCGCCAGGGCGGGGTCTCCGGCTATCCGGATCGCGGCGAGTCCGAGCACGACCTCGTCGAGAACTCCCACGCCTCCGGCTCGATCGCCTGGGCGCATGGCATCGACCGCGCCCACCGCCTCGCCGGGCAGGACGGCGTGGCTGTCGCGGTCATCGGTGATGGCGCGCTGACCGGCGGAGTGGGCCTCGAGGCACTCAACGAGCTCGCCGCTGACCGCGGCTCCCGCACCATCGTGGTGCTCAACGACAACACCCGCTCCTACGCGCCGACGATCGGCGGCCTCGCCCACCACCTCGCTGCGCTGCGCGCCGGAGAGGTCCCCGCCGGGCTGGACGTGTTCACCGCGCTGGGCCTGACCTACCTCGGCCCCATCGACGGCCACGATCACGGTGCCCTCGCCGAGGCGCTGCGCCAGGCCCGCGTCGCCGCTGAGGACCCGGAGCGCGCGGGCGTGGTCCTGCACGTCCTGACCCGCAAGGGCCTCGGCTTCGCCCGCGCGGAGGCGGACGCCGTCGACCATTGGCACGCGACCGGACCCTTCGCTCTTGAGGAGCCTGCCGTCATCGAGGAGCCTGCTGTCCACGATGAGCCAGCTGCGCTCGAGGAGATCCCCGCTGCCGACGACGCCTCAGCGGCCACCGCGATTCCCACGCTGGCGGCGACTGCCGGGAGCACCTGGAGCGCCCGGCTCGGGAAGAGCGTGCTCGCGGCCGCCCGCGCCGACGAGCGCGTGATCGCGCTGAGCGCCGCGATGATCGACCCCGTCGGCCTCACCCCGATGCAGCAGGAGATGCCCGAGCGTGTGCTCGACGTCGGCATCGCCGAGCAGCTCGCAC
>DAHVRS010000481.1 GCA_027322375.1 Brachybacterium sp.
CCTGATCGACGTCACCCTCGAAGTCCTCGAGAACGGCCAGGTCAGCGACACTGCCGCGAGCTACCTGGGCCTGCGCACCACCGGCATCGACCGCGGCCACTTCCTGCTCAACGGCGAGCCGTACTTCGTCCGCTCCGTCCTCGAACAGGGCTACTGGCCCTCCTCCCACCTCACCGCCCCGAGCCTCGACGCGCTGCGCGAGGAGGTGGAGCTGATCAAGGAGCTCGGCTTCACCGCCGCCCGCATCCACCAGAAGGTCGAGGACCCCCGCTTCCTGTTCTGGGCGGACAAACTGGGCCTGCTGATCTGGGGCGAGACCGCGAACGCCTACGCCTACAGCCCCCGCGCCGCCGCCCAGCTCACCGCGGAGTGGACCGAGATCATCGAGCAGGTCCGGCCCCACCCGTCGGTCGTGACCTGGGTGCCGATGAACGAGTCCTGGGGCGTGCGCGACCTCGCCGACCACGCCCCGCAGAAGGACCTCACGATCGCGCTCACCGCGCTGACCAGGGCGCTGGACCCCACCCGCCCCGTCGTCTCCAACGACGGCTACGAGATCACCGGCGGGGACATCCTCGCCCTGCACGACTACACCACCGACGCCGAGGTGCTCGCCTCCCACTACGCGAGCGAGGACGCGACCGAGGCGACGATCGCCGGCCGTGGCCCGCAGCGGCGCCGCCCCATCGACGACGCCGCCCAGCACGTGACCCCGGACGCGCCCGTCATGGTCACCGAGTTCGGCGGCATCGCCTACGCCGAGGCGGGCACCTGGGGGTACGCGACCGTGGCCACGAAGGAGGAGTACCGCGAGAAGATCGCCGGCCTGTTCGCGGCGCTGAACTCCTCGCCCACCCTCGCCGGGCACTGCTACACCCAGCTCACCGACACCCTCCAGGAGGCGAACGGGCTCGCCACCGCCGATCGCGTCCCGAAGCTCGATCCGGCCGTGATCCGCGCGATCGTCACCGGGCGCGATGACGCATGACCGCCACTTCTCGCAGGCTCCGCCCGTCACCGCGCACCTCGGCCCGCTGGTCATCGTCGCGAGCCGAGCAGCCGCGGCTCAGCGCGTCCGGAACCGGGCGGTGTAGGCCGCGAAGTCCCAGGGCTCCTGCTTGTGGTCGCCGTCGAGGAAGGCGAGCGCCGCTGCGCGACCCTTGCGGTACAGCAGCTCCGCATCCGCGGGCGTGAGGTCGAACTCGGTGGGCCGCACCGCGGCGGTGTCGATGAAGATCGTGCGCGCCACCGCGTGCGAGGCGTCGATGTGCATCCGATCGTAGAACCCCGTCACCGTGTCCACCACCGCCTTCGCGTAGGAGAACGGCCCCCGGATCCGGTTCCGCACCCCGAAGTGCGCTTCCGGCTTCGCGGAGAGCTTGATCCCGAAGGTGGGCCAGCGCGGTGCCTGCCCGCCCGGGCGGTCGAACACGCCCACGGGGAAGTTCGAGAGGATCCCGCCGTCCACGAGCACGCTCGGGTTCCCGTCGGCGTCGCGGGTGCGCACTGGCCGGTAGAACAGCGGGATCGACGTCGAGGCGCGCACCGCGTCCACGACCCGCAGCGCGTCCGGCGCCGCGCCCATCGCGGCGGCGTCCAGCGGCAGGTGCAGCAGCGTGCCCTCGGAGAGGTCGGACGCGGTGACCACGAGGCGACAGGCGTGCGCACCGGTGGGGTGCGCCGACGGGTCCGGATCGGACCAGCGCAGCTGCCCGAAGGTCACCTCGGGGCCGACCTCGCTGTACTCGGCGAGCTGCTCGGCGAGCCAGGTGCGCAGGGAGGTGCCGGGGTGGATGCCGTTGTGCAGCAGGATGCCGAGCGCCGCACCGGGCAGGGTGCGGGTCCACCAGGGCCCGTCGGCGAAGCGTCGGTAGTCGGTGGTGCGCAGGATCTCGACGAGCTGCGCGGCCGGGATCCCCGCGACCGCGAGCGTCCCCGCGAGCGCCCCGGCCGACGATCCCGCGACGCGCTGGACCCGGTAGCCGCGCTCCTCGAGCACCTCGAGCGCCCCGGCCAGCGCGATCCCCTTCACCCCGCCGCCCTCGAGCACCAGGTCCACGGGCCGCGTTGGCGCAGCGGCAGGGACGCGCGCGGCAGGGACCGAGGCGGGGGAGACGTTCATCCGACCAGCGTAGGGGAGGGGTGCGTCGCCCCGACGCCCCGCCCGCCGCTGCCGGACCAGGGCGCCGTCCACCCGACCGCCCTGCTGCCGTCCCCCCCCCGGCACCCGATCCGCCCTGCTGCCGGGCGAGGCAGCTGTCGGCCCAAGGTTTTGTCGCGTGGCGACCGATGTGCGACGCCGTATCGGTCGTCACGCGACAAAACCTGCTCCGGCTCGTCGTGGCCGGGCATCGAGACGTGGCCAGATGCTGCTACCGGGGCGCGATGGGAGCAGGCAGCCACGTCTCGATCACGCACTGCGCCCGCTCGCCCTGTCGGCCCGGCGGCACAGGCGCGATAGCCTGCCGTGCACTCCCGCCCGCCGCTCGCCCCCGCACCATCTCCCCGCACGACCCGCCCCGCACGACCCGCCCCGACCCGGAACGGACCCCCATGG
>DAHVRS010000482.1 GCA_027322375.1 Brachybacterium sp.
GGTGAGCTTCGGCAGCGACGCGCACACCCCCTCGGCCCTTGCCGCGAACTTCGCCGAGGCGACCGCGCTCGCCGCCGCGCACGGCTTCCAGCCCGGCGCGGATCCGCGCGACCTCTGGCGGCGCTGAGACGTCCCTCAGGCCCCTGTTCGGGCCGTATCCTCGAAGGCGACGGCCCCCCACCCCGGGCCGTCGCCCCGATCCGGACGCGCGGCACACCCCGCCTCGTCGTGCGCTCCGCGGGCGCACAGCGCTCCCGCGCGGAGCTGGACGAGGAGGTTCGATGCGCGCACTGCGCAAGGTCGCGCCAGGCGCGGGCCTGGAATGGACGGACGTCGAGGAGCCGGACTGCGGCCCCCGGGACGTGAAGGTGCGCGTGCTGCGCGCCGGGATCTGCGGCACCGACCTGCACATCCTGGGCTGGGACTCCTCCGCGCAGTCCATGTGCGACACGGTCCCCTTCACCCCCGGCCACGAGTTCTACGGCGAGGTCGTGGAGATCGGTGACGAGGTCACCGACGTCCGCGTCGCCGACCGCATCTCGGGGGAGGGGCACGTGGTGTGCGGCGTGTGCCGCAACTGCCGCGCCGGCCGACGCCAGATGTGCATCCGCACCCGCTCGATCGGCGTGCAGCGCGACGGCGCCTTCGCGGAGTATGTCGTGCTCCCGCACCAGAACGTGTGGGTCCACGAGCACGAGAGCCACGAGGACCTCATCACCCCCGAGCTCGGCGCCGTCTTCGACCCGCTCGGCAACGCCGTCCACACCGCGCTGAAGTTCCCGCTGGTCGGTGAGGACGTGCTGATCACCGGCGCAGGCCCGATCGGGCAGATGGCCGCGGCCGTCGCCCGGCATGCCGGCGCCCGCTACATCACGATCACCGACGTCGCCCCGGCGCGCCTCGCGATGGCCGAGGACAGCGGCGCGGACGTGGTCCTGGACGTCTCCGACTCCCGCGTCCGTGACGCCCAGCGCCGCCTCGGCATGCGCGAGGGCTTCGACGTGGGCCTGGAGATCTCCGGGCAGGCCCGCGCCCTGCAGGAGATGATCGAGAACATGAACCACGGCGGCAAGATCGCGCTGCTGGGCCTGCCCTCGCAGAAGTTCGAGATCGACTGGACCATGGTCGTCACCCGCATGATCACGCTCCAGGGCATCTACGGCCGCGAGATGTTCGAGACCTGGAACGCGATGAGCGCGATGCTCTCCACCTCCGAGGTGCTGCGCACCGCGATCCTCCGCACCATCACCGATGTGCTGCCCGCCGCGGACTGGGAGAAGGGCTTCGATCTCGCCCGTTCCGGCACCGCCGGCAAGGTCGTCCTCGACTTCAGCACCCTCGACGCCTGACCCCGCTCACACCGCATCTAAGGACCTCCACGATGTACACCGACCTCAAGGACCAGCTGACCGCCGAGCTCGCCGAGATCGAGCAGGCCGGCACCTTCAAGCACGAGCGCGTCATCTCCACCGCGCAGAGCAACCGGATCACCGCTGGCCCCATCGGCCGCGACGGCGCCGAGGTGCTGAACTTCTGCGCGAACAACTACCTGGGCCTCGCCGACGATCAGCGCCTGCTCGACGCCGCGAAGACTGCGCTGGACGAGCGCGGCTTCGGCATGGCCTCGGTGCGCTTCATCTGCGGCACCCAGGACCTGCACCTCGAGCTCGAGCAGGCCGTCTCCGCCTTCCTCGGCACCGAGGACACGATCCTGTTCTCCTCCTGCTTCGACGCCAACGGCGCCGTGTTCGAGCCGCTGTTCGGCAAGGAGGACGCGATCATCTCCGACGAGCTGAACCACGCCTCCCTCATCGACGGGATCCGCCTGTCCAAGGCTGCGCGCTTCCGCTACCGCAACGGTGACCTCGAGGACCTGCGCGCCCAGCTCGAGGCCGCCGCCGCGCTGAACGACGGCAAGGGCGCCCGCCGCACCATCATCGTCACCGACGGCGTCTTCTCGATGGACGGCTACCTCGCCCCGCTGCCCGGCATCTGCGACCTCGCCGAGGAGTTCGGTGCGCTGGTGATGGTCGATGACTCCCACGCGGTCGGCTTCATGGGGGAGTCGGGCGCCGGCACACCCGAGCACTTCGGCGTCTCCGACAAGATCGACATCTTTACCGGCACCTTCGGCAAGGCGCTCGGCGGGGCGAGCGGCGGCTACGTCGCCGGCCGACGGGAGATCGTGGCGATGCTGCGCCAGAAGGGCCGCCCCTATCTGTTCTCGAACTCGCTGGCCCCCGCGATCGTCGCGGCGACCCTCGCCGCGCTCGAGTTGGTCAAGGGCAGCGGCGCGCTGCGCGAGACCCTGTTCCGCAACGCCGAGCTGTTCCGCCGCCGCATGGGCGAGGAGGGCTTCGAGCTGCTCGACGGCGAGCACGCGATCGTGCCGGTCATGTTCGGTGACGCCGCGCTCGCGGGCCGGATCGCGGACCAGATGCTCGAGCACGGCGTGTACGTCACCGCCTTCTCCTACCCGGTGGTGCCGCAGGGCAAGGCGCGGATCCGCGTCCAGCTCTCCGCCGCCCACACCGAGGAGGATGTCGAGGCGGCGGTGCAGGCCTTCGTCGCCGCCCGCGACGCCGTCCAGGCCGCCTGACCCCGGCTCACCTCGTCCGGGCCGGGCCGGGCCTGCCCCACCCGGCCTCGGCCCATCCCGCCCGGCCTGCGTCTACCCCGCGCCCCGCGCCCCGCTCTGCATCCACTGGCGCTCAGCCCACATCCGTCCCCGATATTGGGGGTGGCCGCAGGCTGAGCGCCACTGGATGCAACGGGCCGCCGCAGTCCGGCCCGTCCGTGGCCCTGGCTCCTACCCGAGCCGCATCCAGGCGTCGGTGCGGACGCGCAGGCCCAGACTGATCGCGCGCAGCACCATGAACAGCAGATTGCACGCGATCCAGAGCGCTGCGACGCCGAGCGGACCCTCCGGCGCCCACCAGGCGACCAGTGCCGCTCCGGGCAGGATCGCAATGGCGATGATCGCGCCGACCTTCGCGAGATAGGGGGCATCGCCTGCGCCCATCAGCACCCCGTCGAGCACGAACACGTACCCGGCGATCGGCTGCGTCGCGACCAGCACCCACAGGGCGGCGCGCAGGTTCTCCTGCACGGCGACATCGGGTGTGAACAGCTCCGGCACCACATAGCTCGCGCCCAGCAGCAGCACGGAGACGACCGCGCCGCCGCCCACGCCCCAGGTCATCAGCCGCCGCGTCACGGCATGCACGGTCCGCGGGTCCGCAGCGCCGAGGTACCGGCCCGTCAGCGCCTGTCCGGCG
This sequence comes from Brachybacterium sp., assembly GCA_027322375.1. Classification (GTDB taxonomy): domain Bacteria; phylum Actinomycetota; class Actinomycetes; order Actinomycetales; family Dermabacteraceae; genus Brachybacterium. The sequence continues at coordinate 3,279 of DAHVRS010000482.1, forward strand.
ATCGCGAGGGAGTCCAGCGCGAGGGACAGCATCGTGAACACGGTGATCGCGAGCTGATGCGCGGCGAGCTGCACATCGCCGAGCCGGGTCGCGACCAGCGTTGCCGCGACCACGACCACGCGCAGCCCCAGCGTGCGCACGAACATCGGCACCGCGTCGCGGCCCACGGCGAGGAGTGCGGAGGCGTGCGGGGTGAGCCTGATCCCCTCGCGTCGGGCGCGGAGCACGATCACACCCAGCAGCACCAGCGCCATCCCCCACTGGCACAGCACTGTCCCGATCGCGGAGCCGGCGATGCCGAGGTCGAGCCCGAAGATCAGCACCGCGTTCAGCGGGATGTTCGCGAGCGCCCCGCCGACAGCGACGACCAGCGGCAGCGTCGCATCTTGCAGCCCGCGCACGAGACCGGTCGCGGCCTGGACCGCGAGCATCGCGGGCAGGCCCAGGGCGCTGATGTGCAGGTAGATCACTGCTTCGGCGAGCACCTCGGGGGAGGGGCCGAAGGCGGCGAGCAGCGGCTCACCGGCGCCCAGCAGCGCGAGCGCGGAGAGCGCGCCGACGAGCAGCGCGAGCCAGCACGCGTCCACGCCGCGCGAGATCGCCTCCCGCATCCGCCCGGCACCGAAGGACCTCGCGACCGCGGCCGTCGTCGAGTATGCGAGGAAGATCGCGAGGCCCACCACGGTGGTCAGAACCGTGGAGGCGAGGCCGAGCCCGGCGAGCGAGGTGGTGGAGACCCGGGCGATGAAGCTCGAATCGGCCAGCAGGAACAGCGGTTCTGCGACGAGCGCGCCGAGGCTCGGGATCGCCAGGCGCAGGATGTCGCGGTCGACCGCCCGCCGCGCGCTCTCCTCGCGGGGCGCCGCAGCAGGGGAGGGGGAGGAGGGCATGGCCCCTATCTTCTCAGCCCGTGCCCGCCAGTCATGGCCCGCCCGTCCTGCCGTCCCTCTCGCCGTGCACGAACTTTCCAGCCCGCCGCGTGAGATCGGAGCGCAGAGGCGTCTGATCTCACGGAGAGAGCTTGAAAGTTCGTGCTGGGGAAGAGGCGGGGCGGAGGGCGGACCGGCCGGGGAGGACGTGCCGGCCGGGGAGGACGGGCCGGCGGGGGAGGACGGGCCAGCCGGAGTGACGGGGCCCTCCCCGGCACCGACCATCGTCTGATCCTCCTTTACAGGTGATTATGAGACGCTTCGGGAGGAGGACTCGACGCCACGGCATGTCCGGGGCGGCGGGCCGTACCACTCGCCCGTCGCACCCTCGAGGAGCACCATGAACCGCCTGGCCGGCCTGAGCCTGAACAACAGGTCCTTCATCGCCCTGGTCTGCATCGCCGTGTCGATCATCGGCGTCTTCATCATGACGACGATGCGCCAGGAGCTCATCCCGTCCGTCTCGCTGCCGCAGATCCAGGTCATGACCACGGCCCCCGGCTCCTCCTCGGAGCAGGTCCGCGACCGGATCACCTCCCCGGTGGAGCAGTCGCTGAAGGGCCTGGAGAACGTCGAGGCCACCTCCTCGCAGTCCCAGGCCGGTGTCTCGATCGTCACGATCGAGCTCACTTACGGCACCGACGTCGCCCGCTCCTCGAACCAGGTCGATGCCGCGCTCAGCCGCATCGATGACCAACTGCCCTCGGATGCGGACCCGCAGGTCATCTCCGGCGGTACGAGCGATCTGCCGGCCGTGGTGCTGTCGGTCTCTTCCGACCTCGAGCCCTCCGAGCTGGCCTCCCGCCTGGACGCGGCAGTGACTCCCGAGCTCGAGCGCGTCAACGGCGTGTCCTCCGTCGCGGTGATCGGTGCGCCGGAGGAGATCGTGCGCATCACCCCCGACGAGGACAAGCTCGCCGAGCACGGCCTCACCGAGGACGACATCTCCACCGCGCTGGACGCGAACGGCCTGTCCCTGCCGGGCGGCTCCGTCACCGACGGCGACCGCACCCTCGACGTGGTGCTCGGGAAGAGCATCGACAGCCTCGAGAGCCTCGAGCAGATCATGCTGCTCCCCGCCGACTCCGGCGCCCAGGGCGCTGAGGACCCGTCGGCCCAGGACCCCACCAGCCAGGACCCGTCGGCCCAGGGCGCCCAGCAGCCTGCGCAGCCGGTCGAGCTCTCCGAGGTCGCGTCTGTCGAGCGCACCGTCGAGGATCCCACCTCGATCTCCCGCACCGACGGCCGCGAGTCGCTGGTCGTCATGGTCACCGCGACCGTGGACGGCAACGTCGTGGACATCTCCGAGGGCGTCGAGAAGGTGCTCGCGGACACGCTCCCGGGCGTCGGCGGGAATGCCGAGGCGGACGTCGTCTTCGACCAGGCGCCCTTCATCCAGGAGTCGATCCTCGCGCTCGCCGAGGAGGGCCTGCTGGGCCTGCTCTTCGCGGTCGGCGTGATCCTGCTGTTCCTGCGCCGCGTGCGACCCACCGTGGTCACCGCGATCTCGATCCCGACCTCGCTGCTCATCGCGTTCATCGGCATGTACGTCACCGGGTACACGCTGAACATGCTCACCCTCGCGGCGCTGACCATCTCGATCGGCCGCGTGGTCGACGACTCGATCGTGGTCATCGAGAACATCATGCGCCACCTCGCCTACGGCAAGACCAAGCGCCGAGCGATCCTCGACGCGGTCGGGGAGGTCGCCGGTGCGATCACCGCCTCGACCCTCGCGACCGTAGTCGTGTTCCTGCCGATCGCGGTGGTCGCCGGGATGGCGGGGGAGCTGTTCCGGCCCTTCGCCCTCACCGTCGGCATCGCGATGCTGTCCTCGCTGCTCGTGGCGCTGACGATCGTGCCCGTGCTCGCGTACTGGTTCCTGAAGCCCCCGAAGGGGCATGAGGACGTGGACCCCGAGGACGCGGCACAGGTCGCGGCCGTGCGCGCGGAGGCGGAGGCGAAGGAGGAGCGCACCTGGCTGCACCGCCTGTATGCCCCGATCCTGCGCGCCACCCTCGACTCCCTGCCGCGCCGCCTGATCACGCTCGGCGCCTCGATCGCGGTGCTGGTCGGCACCGTGTTCCTCATCCCGCTGGTGAACATCAGCTTCCTCGGCGACTCGGGGCAGAACATCGCCTCGATCTCCCAGACCCTCCCGGCCGGGACGAGCCTCGAGCAGTCCTCGGCGAAGGCGGAGGACAGCGAGTCCGCGCTCATGGACCTCGACGGCGTCCAGACCGTCCAGACCACGATCGGCGGCAGCCAGTTCGGCTTCGGCGGCGGGGAGAACGAGATCAGCTTCTCGATCACCACCGATCCCGAGGCGGACCAGAAGGCGCTGCTGGACGAGATGGTCCAGACCCTCGAGGACCTGCCCGAGCCCGGCACGATCGAGGCCGCGGACATCGCCTCGCCCACCGGTTCCAGCTCCGTGGACATCCTCATCACCGGCCCCACCGCGAAGGACCGCCAGGCCGCGAGCGATGCGCTGCTCGCCGAGCTCGACCCGCTCCCCAAGGGCGTCGCCGAGGTCAGCAGCGACCTCCAGGCAGACCAGCCCACCGCCGTCGTCACCGTGGACCGGGAGAAGGCGGCGGCGCTCGGCCTCACCGAGGAAGCCGTGGTGGGGCTGGTCGCCCAGCAGATGTACCCGGGCGCGATCGGCTCCGTCACCCTCGAGGACCAGGAGCTGGACATCTACGTCGAGGGCGGCGAGAGCATCGACACCCTCGCCCAGCTCAAGGACCTCACCCTCATGGGCTCGATCCCGCTGACGGACGTGGCGAGCGTGGACGAGGAGCTCTCCCGCCCCTCGATCGCGACCCAGGACGGCCTCGAGACGGTCACCGTCTCCCTCACCCCGTCCGGCGAGGATGTCTCCGCCGCGACCCGCGCCGCGAACGACGCGATCGAGGCGGCGGACCTGCCAGAGGGCGTCGAGGCGACCGTGGGCGGCACCGCTGCGGACATCGATGAGACCTTCGGTCAGCTCGGCATCGCCATGGTCGCAGCGATCCTGCTGGTGTACGTGCTGCTGGTGTGGATCTTCAAGTCCCTGATCCAGCCGCTGATCCTGCTGGTCTCGATCCCCTTCGCCGC
>DAHVRS010000483.1 GCA_027322375.1 Brachybacterium sp.
GCGCGGCGAGGCGCTCGGCCGCGTCATCGAGCAGGCGGCTGGCCTGGTTGCGGGGGCCGGCGGGGTCGAGGACGGGGATGCCCTGCATGCCCTGACCCACGATCGGCCAGGTCCAGGCGTGGACGAGGCGGAGGCTCGAGCCGAGGTCCTCGGCGAGCTCCGCGGCCCAGCGCGCCGCCGCCATCGATGCTGTGGTGTCGTCGTAGCCGACGACGATGTCCTGACCGGTCAGAGCCATGTTCACGCCTCCTCGGGTTGCCCCCGGGCGGGAGTCCCAGGATACGCCGACGGGGCACCGCCAGCGTGGGCCGGAAGTCCTCCCTTCGCGCACCGGAGGTCCTGCCCGGCGGCGCGGGCGCCGGTCGGGGCGACGGGGCGCTGGACGAGGCGCCGGGCGCGACGTCGGCCGGAGACCGGTTCAGACCACGAGGTCGAAGCCGTCCCCGACGGGGTCGTCGAGCTCCTCCTGCGCGAGGACGTCAGGACCTACGTCCGGCACCCCGTCGCCGCCCTCGCTCTCCCACTGCCAACGCAGCCCGAAGGTGCCCGGGCCGAAGCGGGCCTCGCTCACCTGGAGCCGGTCGCGATGATCCAGCCGTGTCGCCGTGATGGTCTCCCCCGCTTCGGTGCGGCGATACCGCTCGCAGGCCACCGGCTTGCGGTCGCCGCGGAACTCGACCTCGAGCAGGACATCGTTCGCGCGGCGCGGCACGGAGTACATCGCGGCGGTGAGGTCCTCGGCGCGCGCTTTCATCTCGACCCGGTATGCGAAGGTCACCACCTGGCCGGCGTCGAGCTGGCCGTCCACCAGCAGCTCCACCCCGTAGGCGCGACGGTCCGGCCAGGCGACGCTGCGACCCACCGAGCAGCCCTCGAGCGGGGTGTAGACGGGGGCGATGTTCGGCTCGGTCTCCTCGAGGATGTGCACGGCGGGCAGGCGGCAGCTCCCGGACTCGAGCGCACGCACCACGAGCCGGTAGTCGAAGCGCTGCACCTCCGCATCGGAGTCGATGAGCGTGTACTGGTGGAAGACCCGCTCGTGCGCGTACTTCCGCGCGGACTCGAAGCCGAGCTCCTCGAGCGCCTCGCGGAACACCTCCCGGCTGGTCCGTCGGCCCATGAACTGGGCCTCGCGCACCCCGCGCCCGCGCAGGCGCGGGCCGCCCACCAGGGAGGCGAGGGAGTCCGGGGAGCGGCCCAGCAGCTCCTCGAGCGCGGCGACGACGCCGAAGGACTGCTCACCGCCGGGGAGGCTGCGTCCGGACTGCCAGTTGCTCAGCGTCGCGACGCTGACCGGGCGGTGCCGGGCGCGCAGGCGATGCGAGATGGCCGTCAGGGAGAGGCCGCTGCGCTCGATCGCGGCCCGCAGCTCGGACGCGAAGAGCTCCTCGTGGTCTTCCGCCATCCGTCCCCCTCGTCGGTCACCCCCTGAACCTATACCGGGATCTGCCGTCCGCTCCGCGCGTTCACCATTTTGGACAAACCTCTGAAAACGACTCGGTACCGTTCATGACGGACGTCACGTCACCGCCACGCAGACACGGGAACAAGGAGGTCAGAGCGTCATGGTCGACCAGTCCCCGGAAAGGGCCGCCACCCGCGCTCGCGCCCTGCGCCGCGTCCGCCGTCGAGTCCTGCGCTTCGTGCGCCCGGAGACCGTCTCAGCCTGTCCGAGCATGCCGTCCGACCCCGACCCTCTGAGGGTCCTCGCTCTCCGCGCTGACGCCCACGCTCTTCGCGCCACGGGCCCTGCGGCAGCGATTCGCGACGACGCACCCCGACAACGTTCCCATCACCCTCCGAGAGGACACCCCGCCCCATGTCGCAGCACCTCTCCGCTTCCCCAGGCAGCCACCAGCGGACCACCGGGGGGAGCCGGGCCCTGGACGAGCGACCCTCGCCCGCACCCGCGCAGCAGCCCGTCTCCCGCACCCTCTTCGACGATGACGTCCGGATGCCCTACCGCTGGCTGCGCTATGCGTCCTCCCCGGAGGTCGCCGAGCACTTCGCGACCGAGAACGCGCACACCGACGTGCACCTCTCGCGCCTCGCCCCGCGCATCGAGGAGCTGCAGCGCGTGGCCATCGCGGACGTTCCCGCGCCCGGCCCCGCCGTGCCGACGCTCCTGGACGGCTGGTGGTACCTGGACCGCACCGACCTTCCCGGCGGCGCCACCCTGTCCCGCGTCCGGGACGGCGACGGTGTGCGCGGTGCCTCGGGCATGCCCGAGATCATCCCCGGCCAGCTCCTGGAGGGCGAGGAGCTCCTCCTCGAGGACTGCGCCGACCTGCTCGGCGTCGCCCTGTCCCCCGACCACCGCCTGCTGGCCCGCGCTGAGGCCGGTCACGGGGGCTGCCGCCTCATCGTCACCGAGCTCGCGACCGGCGACGTGGTCGATGAGTCGCTCCACAGCGCTGGCCCGGACCTCGTCTTCTCCGCGGACTCCCGCGCCCTGCTCCACACCCGGCTCGATGATCTGGGCCGGCACCATCAGGTGCGCTGCCACGTGCTGGGCACCGACCCCTCGCAGGATGCGCTACTGCTCGAGGAGCCGGATCACTGGGCCGAGCTGACCCTCACCCGCTCCCGTGACGGCTCGAGCCTGCTGCTGCGCTCGGCCTCTCCTGCCGGCTCCGAGGTGTGGAGCGTGGATCTGCGGGATCCCGCCGCCGCGCCGCGCTCCCTCACCGGGCACCTGGAGGACGACCGCATCCTGATCGAGCACGCGGGCGACCGCCTGCTCGTCCTCACCGAGGAGGGCGGTGCGCGCCGCAGCGTCCTGTGGGAGGCGCCGCTGGACCTCGCGGGCGGGCTGCGTGCGGGCGTCCCGCTGCTGAGCGTCGAGGACGGCGAGCACATCGAGGCCGTCGAGGCCTTCGCCTCCTTCGTCGCGCTCCAGATGCGCAGCGGTGGCCTGCCGCAGGTGCGGCTCGTGCCGCGCCGGGCCGACGGCTCCCTCGACGTCCTCGCGGTCCGCGTGGTCGCCGGACGCGGCCCATTGGAGGCGGTGCGTCTCGAGCAGAACCCCGACTGGGGCCAGCGCAGCCTGCGCGTCCGCGTGGACAGCATGCTCACCCCGCCCACGCTCCTCGAGCACGACCTCGATGCCGGCACCGACCGGGTCCTGCACCGCGCCGACGTGCCGGGCGTGGACCTCGCGGAGCTGGACCGCTTCGTGGAGCACAGGCTCTGGGCGACCGCGGCCGATGGCACCCGCATCCCGATCTCGCTGCTGGCTCGGCACGACGTCGCCGCCGATGGCACGGCCCCGCTGGTCCTGCACGGCGAGGGCGCCTTCGGCGTCTCGCTGGACCCGGAGCTGCGGGCGGAGTCGCTGGCGCTGGTCGCGCAGGGCGTGGTCCTCGCCATCGCGCATGTGCGCGGCGGCGGTGAGATGGGCCCGGCCTGGCATGCACGCGGCAGCCGGCTGCGCCGCCCTGACTCGATCGCGGACTTCGTCACCTGCGCGGACCATCTGGTGGCGACGGGCTGGGCTGCACCGGACCGGGTCGCGGCGCATGGCGTCGGCTCGGGCGGTCTGCTCGTCGGGGCCGCCGCGAACCTCGCCCCTCTGCGCTTCCGCGCCGTGGTGGCCGGTCTGCCGCTCGCCGATCCGCTCGAGGTGCTGCTGCGCCCCGATCTGATGCTCACCCTCGAGGAGTGGGCGGAGTGGGGCGACCCCGCCGCCGATGACGCGGTCTATCTGTGCCTGCGCGGGATCAGCCCGGCGGAGAACGTGCGCGAGACCGTGTACCCGTCGGTGTTCGCCTGGACCGCGCTCGAGGGGGCCGATGCTCCTTCGGCCGGTGCCGCGATCTGGGTCGCGCAGCTGCGGGATCGGGTCACCTCCGATCTCGCCGAACGGCCCGTACTGCTGCGCGCCGTGCCGACGACTGCGGACTCCGCGCAGGCGCGCGCGGAGGCGATGGCCTGGCTCCTGGACCAGCTGGGCGCGGCTACGCTCGGGGGATGACCTCGAAGCTTCCGAACGCGACGACGCCCGCCGCCCCGATCCCTGACCGCCGCCCCACCGAGCGGACCTTCCACGGTGACACCGTGGTGGACCCCTACGAGTGGATGCGGGACAAGACCGACCCCGAGGTGATCGCGCACCTCGAGGCGGAGAACGCCTACGCCGATGCGCGCACCGCGCACCTGGACGCCCTGCGCGGGAAGCTCGTGGAGGAGTTCATCGGGCACACGCAGGAAACGGACCTGTCCGTGCCGGTGCGCCGCGGCGACTGGTGGTACACCACCCGCACCACCGCGGGCGATGACTACCCGAAGTTCACCCGGGTCCCCGATACCGGCACCATGCCGCAGATCGAACCGGGCGTGATGCTCGAGGGCGAGCAGGTGCTGCTGGACGCGCAGGCGGAGGCGGCCGGTCACGAGTTCTACTCCCTCGGCGGGCTCGCGCCCTCCCCCGACCACACCCTGTTCGCCTCCGCCGTGGACACCGCGGGCGATGAGCGCTTCACCCTGCGGATCACCGAGATCGCGACCGGAAAGGTGCTGGATGAGTCCGTGACCGGCACCGGCTACGGCATCGCCTTCTCCGCCGACCAGGAGTGGCTGTTCTACGCCCGGGTCGACGACGCGTGGCGGCAGCACCAGATCTGGCGCCACCGCATCGGCTCCGATCCCGCCGAGGACGTGCTGGTCCTCGAGGAGAGCGACGAGCGCTTCATGATCGGCTTCGACCGCTCCCGTGACGGCTCGACCCTGATCCTCCAGTCCGGCTCCACCACGACCACCGAGTCGTGGCTGCTGGACCTCACGGATCCGACTTCTGCCCCCGTCCCCGCGGGCGGGCGGCGCGACGGCGTGGACTACGGGGTCGAGCACGCCGGGGACCGTCTGCTCGTGGTCCACAACGACGGCCACCTCGGCTTCGCGCTCGCGCAGGCGCCGCTGGATGCGCCGGGCGAGTGGGAGGAGCTGCTGGTCGCCGCTGAGGGCGAGCGGCTCCTGTCCGTGGAGGCGTTCGCGCAGGTGGTCGCGCTCGAGCTGCGCAGCGGCGGGCTCGCCACGGTGCGGCTGATCCCCCGCGCGGCCGACGGCTCGCTGCGCGTGGACGAAGCGCAGGACATCACCCACGGCGGTGAGCTGGACACCGTGGAGCTGGATGCGAACCCGAACTGGGACCAGACCACGCTGCGCTACCAGCTCACCAGCATGCTCACACCCGCCACGGTCGCCGAGCGCGACATCGTCAGCGGCGAGACCTCGATCCTGCGCGTCACCCCGGTCCCGAACTATGACCCGTCGCTGTACGTGGAGCGGCGGGAGTGGGCGACCGCGGCCGACGGCGCCGCGATCCCGCTGAGCGTCGTCGCACGCCGCGACGTCCCGGCCGACGGGACCGCGCCCGGCTACCTCTACGGCTACGGCTCCTACGAGGTCTCGATCGACCCGTCCTTCGTCCCCACCCGGCTCTCGCTCCTGGACCGCGGCGTGGTCATCGCGATCGCGCATGTGCGCGGCGGCGGCGAGATGGGCCGTGAGTGGTACGAGCACGGCAAGCTGCTCCAGAAGAAGAACTCCTTCAGCGACTTCGTCGCCGCGGCCGAGCATCTGGGCGCGAGCGGGCTCATCGACCCGGCCCGCCTGGGCGCCGAGGGGCGCAGCGCGGGCGGTCTGCTCATGGGCGCGATCACGAACCTCGCCCCGGAGCGGTTCCGGGCCGTGATCGCGGGGGTGCCGTTCGTGGACGCGCTGACCACGATCCTGGACCCCTCGCTGCCGCTGACCGTGGGCGAGTGGGAGGAGTGGGGCGACCCGCTGCACGATCCTGAGGTGTACGCCTACATGAAGGAGTACACCCCCTACGAGAATGTGCGGGAGACGGAGTACCCGGCAATCTTCGCCTCGACCTCGCTGAACGACACGCGCGTGTTCTTCGTCGAGCCCGCGAAGTGGGTCGCGCGCCTGCGCGAGACCGTCACTTCGGACCAGACCGAGCGCCCCATCGTGTTCCGCTGCGAGATGGTCGCCGGGCACGGCGGGCGCTCGGGCCGTTATCGCAAGTGGGAGCAGCGGGCCGACGAGCTGGCCTGGCTGCTGGATCAGCTCGGAGCAACCGAGCTGGTCTGACCGGTGCTGCGCTGAGAGGTGCTTTTCAGAGAGGTGCCGCTCTGAGGGGTCCCGGCCCGGATCAGCTGACCAGGTAGCCCCCGTCGACCGGGATCTCGGCGCCGTTGACCATCGAGGCAGCGTCGGAGGCGAGCCAGACCGCGACGTCGGAGACCTCGCGGGGCTGGGCGAAGCGGGACTGCGGGATCCGGGCGAGCATCGGTGCGGCCTTGGCCGGCTGCTCGCCCCACACCTTCTGTCCCATGTCCGTGAGCACCACGGTCGGGCAGATCGAGTTGGCTCGCACGCCACGCTCCCCCAGCTCGAGGGCGAGGGTGCGGGTGGCCATCACGAGCCCGGCCTTCGCGGTCGAGTAGGCATAGTGCTCGGCGAGCGGCCGCAGCGCGGCGGCGGAGGCGATCGTGAGGATCGCCCCGCCGCCGGAGGCTGCCATCGCCGCGCCGGCCCGCGCCGCGAGCAGGGCGGGGGCACGCAGGTTGACCTGCATCGTCTCGTCGAAGTGCGCGGTGTCCAGCGCCTCGATGCTCTCCGGATGAGAGAGGCCGGCGTTGTTCACCAGCACGTCCAGCCCGTCGATCAGGCTGTTCGCCTCGTCCCAGACGCGGTCCGGGACCTCGGGATCGGCGAGGTCCGCGGAGAGGACGGCCGTGCGCACGCCGTGCTCTGCGGCCAGGCGCGCGGCGGGGGCTTCGAGAGTGGCACCGTCACGGGCGGTGAGCACGAGATCGGCGCCGGCCGCCGCGAATGCGCGGGCGATATCGGCGCCGATCCCTCGGCTCGCTCCCGTGATCAGGGCCTTCCGGCTGGACAGGGGGCGCTGCTGCTGCTCGGGGCTCATCGCCCCAGGCTACTCAGAACGCGAGGATGCTTCCGCAGGCACGGATGCCTCAGAAGGCGGGGATGACCGCGCCGTTGGTGTAGGTCTCCTCGATGAAGGTGCGGACCTCGTCGCTGTGGAGCAGCTCGTCGAGCTTCACGAGTCCCTCGTTCTCGGCCTCTGCCGCGCGGACCACCATCATGTTCGCGTTCGGGTTGCCCTCGCCCTCCTCGAGCACGATGGCCTCCTCGGCCGGGTTCATGCCCGCCTCGAGGGCGTAGTTGCCGTTGACCACGGCGATCGCGAAGTCTGCCAGCGAGCGCGGGATCTGCGCGGCCTCGAGCTCGGTGAACTTCAGCTTCTTCGGGTTCTCGGCGATGTCGGCGGTGGTCGCCGAGGTGGGGGCGACGCCGTCGGCGAGGGTGATCACGCCGTTGGCGGCGAGGAGGTCCAGGCCGCGGCCGCGGTTGGTGGGGTCATTCGCGATCGCGACCTCGTCCCCGTCGGAGAGCTCATCGAGCGAGGCGAGGGACTCGGAGTAGATGCCCAGCGGCTCCACGTGGACGCCCTCGAAGCCGAAGAAGTCGAAGCCCTTCTCCGACATCTGCTCCTCGAGGAAGGCGGGGGTCTGGTAGTAGTTCGCATCGAGGTCGCCGTCGCTGAGCGCCTGGTTCGGGATCTGGTAGTCGGTGTACTCGGTGATCTCGAGAGCGAGGCCCGCGTCGGCCGCGAGGTTGTCCTTGATGAAGGTGAGGATCTCGGCGTGCGGGGCCGGGGAGGCACCGATGCGGATCGTGGTCACGCCGTCCTCCTCCGTCGGGCCCTCGGCGCCGCCGGCGCCGCAGGCGGCGAGGGCGAGCGCGGCGAGGCCAGTGCCAGAGGCGAGAAGAGCGCTGCGGCGAGAGATCGTGGTCATGGGGTGTCCTCCAGGTGGGGATGGGATGGGATGGGATGGGGCAGGTCAGCGGGCCGCGGCACGGTGGTCGACGGCGCGGGCGAGGGCGGAGCCGAGCGCCTGGATCGCGATCACGATGGCGACCAGCACGAGGACGGTCGCGACCATCACGACGTTGTCGTAGCTCTGGTAGCCGTTGCGGATGGCGAGGTCACCGAGTCCCTTGCCGCCCACGGCGCCGGCCATCGCGGTGTAGCCGATGACGGCGATCGTGGTGGTGGTCAGCGAGCCGATGATGCCGGGCAGCGCCTCGGGCAGCAGCACCTGGCGGATGATCTGCCAGCGGGACGCGCCCATCATCTGCACCGCCTCGATCTTGCCGGCGGAGATCTCGCGCAGGTTGATCTCGATCAGACGGGCCAGGAACGGGATCGCGGAGATCGCGAGCGCGAACATCGCCGCGTTCGGGCCGGTCACGCGGCCCACCACGAAGCGGGTCACGGGGATCAGCGCGATGATCAGGATGATGAACGGGAAGGAACGGCCCACGTTCACGATGAACCCGACCACGCTGTTGATCCAGCGGGTCGCGCCGCTGCGCGCCCCGGAGGTCTCGAACAGCAGAAGCCCCAGCGGCACCCCGATCACGGTGGAGAACAGCACGGTCCCCACGGTCATGTACAGAGTGATCAGGGTGTTGGACCACAGCGAGGTGTTGGAGTCCCAGGTGGTGAAGACCGGGTTGTCGAGCAGCTCGATCACGCGGTCACCTCCTTCGCGACGACGCCGGCGCTCTCGAGCTCGGCGAGGAAGGCGTTCAGGCCCTCACGGGAGATGGGCGTGCCGGAGTAGTTGCGCAGGGCGAGCTGCACCCGTCCCACCTGGCGGCCGCCGATGGTCTCGATGGTTCCGGCGACGAGCGTCGCCGCGGCCTCGTAGGTCTCGGCGAGGCGGATGAGGTCCTCGGTGGTGCGGAAGCGCTCGGAGTTGCCGTAGTCGCAGTTCACGACCAGCGCCTCGATCCCGGTGGGGGCGGGCGGCAGCGGGATCAGCTCGGCGCTGAGGGGGCCCAGCGGATCCGAGGCGACCTCGAGCAGGTCGCCGGTCTGGGTGATCGTGCCGTTCTCGAGCAGGGTGACGGTGTCGCACACCTCGCGCACCACGCCCATCTCGTGGGTGATGATCACGACCGTGATGCCCAGGCGCTCGCGCAGGTCGGAGAGCAGGTTCAGGATCTGGCGGGTGGTGCCGCCGTCGAGCGCACTGGTGGGCTCATCGCACAGCAGCACCTTCGGCTCGGCGGCGAGCCCGCGCGCGATGCCGACGCGCTGGATCTGCCCGCCGGAGAGCTGCGCGGGGTAGTTGTGCTCGCGTCCGGAGAGGCCCACGAGCTCGACCAGCTGCGCGACTCGCTCGCGGCGCTGCGCGCGGGGGACGCCCGCGATCTCGAGCGGGTGGGCGATGTTCTGCGCGGCGGTGCGGGAGTCCAGCAGGTTCGCGTGCTGGAAGACCATGCCGATGTTGCGGCGGGCGGCGCGCAACGCAGCACCCTCGAGGGCGGCGATGTCGGTGCCGTCGACCTCGACCCGGCCCGAGGTGGGCTTCTCCAGCCCGGTGAGGCAGCGGATGAGAGTCGACTTGCCGGCGCCGGAGCGGCCGACGATCCCGTGCACGCGGCCCGGGGCGTGGTGGAGATCGATCCCGCCGAGCGCGACGACGGGGTCTCCGCCGCCGGGTGCGGGGAAGACCTTGGTCAGTCCGTCGAGTGTGATCACCGAAGTGATGATGGCACCGGGGCCAGGCCGGGTGAAGGATGTGTTCATCTACCGCAACAAACGTCACAGACCTGCGCGAACGGGTGTGGAGGGGGTCACTGCGCCGGCGCTCCGCGGCGACCTCTGACATTTGTCATGAGCGGTCCGTGAGGGATGCATGCGCATCGGTGAGAGTGCGCCCTACCGCCCGGCCCGGTCCCCCGGGGAGAGTGGAGCCATCACCACCACCGGCCCCCGGAAGGACCGCTCATGTTCCAGGACCTGCTCGCTCAGCTCCACGCCCTCGTCTCCGACCTCGACCCGTGGCTGCAGCTGCTGGCGCTGATCCCCGTGGGCGCGATCCCCTTCATCGAGTCGTACCTCGGCAGCTTCCTCGGCACGGCCCTCGGCATCCACCCGGCCCTCGCGATCCCCGCCGCGGCGCTCGGGAACCTGCTGGCCACCTTCGCCGCGATCGCCCTGTCGGGCCGCGCTCGCGACGCGGTCGCGGACGGTCGCCGCCGGCGCCGCGGCGAGGACCCCGAGAAGGCACCTTCTCGGTTCCGCGCCAAGGTCGCCTCCGCGTTCGCGAAGTACGGCGTGCCCGGCGTGTGCCTGCTGGGCCCGTTCGTCGTCGCCTCCCAGATCACCGGCCCCACCCTGGTGGCACTCGGCGCCGCACGCCGCAGCGTCTACCTGTGGATGACCGTCTCGATCGTGGCCTGGGGCGTCCTGTTCGGCGCCTTCGGCGGGCTGTTCCTCGCCTCGCTCGCCTGAGCAGATAGTCTCCTGACCTCCACCGTCGAGAGGATCCTCGTGGCCCCCAGCTCCGCCCGCCAGTGGACCGTGTTCTTCGCCTACACGGCGTGGTCGGTCGTCATGGTGCTGGTGCTCGTGCCGCTGGGGTTCCTCGCGCTGATGCACCTGTCCCTGCCCGTCGCGTTCGGCGAGGACACGTTCGCGATGGCTGCGCTGCTCGTCCAGGTGATCCTGGCCGCCTGGACCGGCCGGCGCGAGATGGCGGCGTGGGCGCGACTGGCACCGCCCCCGGAGCGCGACCGCTGGGACCTGCCCCGGGTGGGCCGCGTCCCCGCCGACCGGCTGCTGTGGGCCGTGGCCGCCCCCGTCGCAGTGGTCGCCGCGCTCGTCCTGGCCGGGGCCGATCCGCGGCTGCTGCTGGTCTCCGCCCTCTCCCTGCTGGTCTCGCTCGTGATCCGGTGGCGGTGGGAGGTCGGGGCGGGTGCGTCGGTGGCGCTGGTGGCGCTCGCGCTGCTGCTGGGGGCCTCGTCGCAGCTCGCCCTTCCGCTGGCGAGCCTGGTCCTGGCCGCCGTGCTGACGGTGCGGATGTCGCTGTGGCTCGCAGCGATGGTCCGCGAGCTCGACGTCGCCCGTGAGGCGCAGGCGCAGCTGGCCGTCGCCGAGGAGCGCCTGCGCTTCCCCGCGACCTGCACGACGTCACCGGACGGGACCTGTCCGTGATCGCGGTGAAGTCCGAGCTGGTCGCGCAGCTGGCCGAGCGGGAGGATCCCCGCGCCGTCGAGCATGGGCGCGAGGTCGCGCAGATCGCCCGCGCCTCCCTCGCCGAGATCCGCTCCCTGGTGCGGGGCTACCGCGAGGCGGACCTGGCCACCGAGCTGCAGGGCACCGCCTCGCTGCTGCGTTCGGCGCACGCGGAGGTCACGGTGCACGGGGACGCCGACGACGTCCCGGCCCGGCATCGCGGCACCGCCGCGTGGGTGCTGCGGGAGGGCGGCACGAACATCCTGCGGCACGCCGGCCCGTCGGCCGTCACCATCGCACTGGGT
>DAHVRS010000489.1 GCA_027322375.1 Brachybacterium sp.
CAGGTCGACGGGATCATCGCCGAGCCGGCCGGTGCGCTCGCCGCGGCCGCCGTCGCGACCGGGCTCATCCCGCACCTGGGCACGGGCGGGCAGGAGTCCGCGGATCCGGAGGCGGAGACCGGGGACATCGTGGTGGTGATCTCCGGTGGCAACAACGACGTCTCCCGCTACAGCGAGATCGTCGAGCGGTCCCTCGTCCATGAGGGGCTCAAGCACTACTTCCTGGTCACCTTCCCGCAGGAGCCGGGCGCGCTGCGCCGCTTCCTGGACCGGGTGCTGGGTCCGGATGACGACATCGTGCTGTTCGACTACATCAAGCGCAACAACCGTGAGGAGGGGCCCGCGCTCGTGGGGCTGGAGATCAGTCGCCGCGAGGACCTCGAGCCGCTCATGGGGCGGATGGCCGCCTCGAACATGGACATCGAGCGGGTGGACCCGGCAGACCCGATCTACCGCTATCTCACCTGAGTCGCGTCCACGCGCAGAACGGCGCCCCGTCTCCCGATCGTGGGAGGCGGGGCGCCGTTCTGATGGGAGGACGCCCGGGCCGTGGAGCGTCAGGCCGTGAAGCGTCAGGCCTCGGGGTACGCCTCGACGTCGGGGACGACGGCGGCGCTGCGCGCCTCGACGGCGGAGCGGACGATGTCATCGAGCCCGTGCTCGGACTTCCAGCCGAGGGTCTGCGCGATGCGGTCGCCGGAGCAGATCAGGCGGGCCGGGTCGCCGGCGCGGCGCTCCCCGATCTCCGGGGTGATCTCGATGCCCTTGGCGCGGGCGATCGAGGCGATCACCTCGAGCACGCTCGAGCCCTCGCCGGTGCCGACGTTGAAGGCGCGGTGCGGACGGTCCTCGGTGCGCAGGTAGTCCAGTGCCGCGATGTGGGCGTGGGCGAGGTCGAGCACGTGGACGTAGTCGCGGATGCAGGTGCCGTCGGGCGTGTCGTAGTCATCGCCGAACACGATCGGGGCCTTGCCCTGCTCGAGCCGGTCCAGCACGATCGGGACGAGGTTCATCACGGCGGTGTCGGCGAGCTCGGGCCAGCCGGCCCCGGCGACGTTGAAGTAGCGCAGGGCGACGGTGCGCATGCCGTGGGCGCGCTCGGCGTCGGCGAGCATCCACTCCCCCACGTACTTCGTGGCGCCGTAGGGATTGATCGGGGCGGGAGCGAGGTCCTCGGTGACGAGGTCGACGTCCGGCACGCCGTAGACGGCGGCGGAGGAGGAGAAGACCACGTCACGCACCTCGGCGCTCGCGCAGGCGGACAGCACGTTGGCGAGCCCGCCGATGTTGTCGTGCCAGTACATCTCGGGGTTCTCGACCGACTCGCCGACCTGCTTGTGGGCGGCGAAGTGGATGACCGAGTCCGCACCGGAGGCGCGCAGGTGGAAGGCGAGCTTCTCCCGTGCATCGGGCAGGGTGACGTCGAGCTCAATCAGCTCGACCCCCTCCGTCCGGGAGCGCAGCCCCGTGGAGAGGTCGTCGACGACCACCACGTCCCTGCCCTGCTCCTTCAGGAGTCGCACCACGTGCGATCCGATGTACCCGGCACCACCGATCACGAGAGTCGTCATGCGCTCAGCCTAGCGGCCGCAAGGGCCTGCCCCCGGACCGAACCGGTCCGTGGAGCACGCCCGTTGTCTGCACTGTGCTCGGCACTGTGTTCCGTGCTGCGTCATGGGCTGTGCGCTCAGCTCCAGGAGCTCGCGACCGGGCGCCCCTCGGCATAGCCGGCTGCGCTCTGCAGCCCGATCACGGCGCGGTCGCGGAACTCGTCCGCAGTCGGAGCGCCCGCGTAGGTGAAGGAGGAGCGGACGCCCGCGGTGATCTCGTCGAGCAGGTCCTCGACACCGCCCTTGCCCTCGGCGAGGTACATGCGGGAGGTGGAGATGCCCTCCTCGAACAGGCTCTTGCGGGCGCGGGCGAAGGCGTCCTCGTGCGCGGTGCGGTGCGAGACGGCGCGCTTGGAGGCCATGCCGAAGGACTCCTTGTAGCGGCGCCCGGCCTCGTCGGTGCGCATCTGGCCGGGCGACTCGTAGGTGCCGGCGAACCACGAGCCGATCATGACGTTGGAGGCACCGGCGGCGAGCGCGAGCGCGACGTCGCGGGGGTGGCGGACTCCGCCGTCGGCCCAGATGCGCCCGCCCAGGCGGCGTGCCTCGGCGGCGCACTCGAGGACGGCGGAGAACTGGGGCCGGCCCACGCCGGTCATCATGCGGGTGGTGC
>DAHVRS010000543.1 GCA_027322375.1 Brachybacterium sp.
TGCCCTCGGTGAGCTCCAGCTCGAGGCCCATGGTGTTGGACTCCTCGACCGTGATCACGCCCTCCTTGCCGACCTTGTCCATGGCCTCGGCGATGAGCTCGCCGATGGCCGGGTCGGCCGCGGAGATGGCGGCGGTGGAGGCGATCTGCTCCTTGGTCTCGATCTCCTTCGCCTGCGAGAGCAGGGTCTCGGTGACCGCGGCCACGGCCTGGTCGATGCCGCGCTTGAGCGCGATCGGATTCGCACCGGCGGCGACGTTGCGCAGGCCCTCCTTGACCAGGGCCTGGGCGAGGACGGTGGCGGTGGTGGTGCCATCGCCAGCGATGTCGTCGGTCTTCTTGGCGACCTCCTTCACCAGCTCGGCGCCGATCTTCTCGTAGGGATCGTCGAGTTCGATCTCCTTGGCGATCGACACGCCGTCGTTGGTGATGGTGGGGGCGCCCCAGGACTTCTCGAGCACGACGTTGCGGCCCTTGGGGCCGAGGGTGACCTTGACGGCGTCGGCGAGCTGGTTCATACCGCGCTCGAGACCGCGCCGGGCCTCCTCGTCGTAAGAGATGAGCTTGGCCATTGTGGAATCTCTCCCGTGTGGTGTGGTGTCCACCCGACCCTGTGCCCGCGACGGACGAGAGCCGATACCGAGTTCATGTCCCACGGCATCGACCCCCTCACGGGGCCGGAATGTTCGAGGTCGACCAGGCGGAGGACCGCCGGCCGATCATGCCCTCGCGGCCGAGAGCTCGGCGCCCGAGGCGCTGTCACTCTCGATCGACGAGTGCCAGAACATCATAAGCACTCGGAGGCGGAGAGTGCTAACCCTGGGCGTCCGCAGAGAGCGAATCCGAAGCGACCCTCCCAGGAACGCGAGGAGCCCGCGACCTCTGGGGTCGCGGGCTCCTGACGGTGGTCCGGGTGGCCGGGCTGGCTCAGCCCTGGTCGTCGGGCTCGGAGACGGCCACGAAGGTCACCGCGGCGTCGTACTCATCGCTCTGGCGGGCCTCACCGGCGCCCACCTCATCCGCGAGCGCCTGGGCGGTGGCCTTGTCCTCCTCGGAGCGATAGAACACGACCGGCTCCTGCTGGGGGTTGTCGGCGGTGGCGACGGAGACGTCCTCCCAGCCGCCGTCCTCGAGGACCGACTGCCAGGTCCCGGCGAGGCCGTTGATCGCACCGGCGTTCACGACGAGCACGGGGGTGGACTTGTCAGCCTCGGCGGCGGGCTCCTCCGAGGCCGACTCCTCAGCCGACTCCTCCGCAGCGGTGGTCTCCTCGGAGGCGGTGGTGGGGTCCGCGGCACGTTCATCGCCCCCTCCGCCCATGCCGCCGATCACGAACAGCAGCACCACGAGCAGCACCGCAGCGGCGCCGATGATGATGATGTACAGCAGGTTCTCCCGCCAGAACGGCAGCTCAGCACGATGCGCGCCGTGGAAGGACACGGCGTCCGCCTCGTCGTCGAATCGATCCGGGGGGTAGGGATACTGGGAATCAGCCACGGCCCCATTAAACCCGTTCGGCCCGTGCGGGGTGTGGAGCACACGCCCTGGAGGGCGGGGCTCAGGCCACTCGCGGGGCGGTTCCGGACCCGCCGGGCTCGTCCTCGGAGACCCGTCGGCCGCGCAGTCGGTTGACCACGGCGGGCGCGGCGCGCAGCGCGTCCGGCTCGTCCAGAAGGGCGTTGAGCCGCACGTAGTAGGCGACCTTGGACATCCCGAGCTCCTCGCGGATCGCGCGCTCCTTCGCGCCGACATAGCGGAAAGTGCGCCCCTCGAGCGCGAGGATCTTCCGGTCCCGCTCGGTCAGAGAGGACTCCTCCACCGGCGATGAGGCATCGGACACGGCCGACGGGTCCGCCGGGGCAGAGTCGGCACGATCATCGCGCGCACCAGGGACAGAGGACATGGTCCGAGACTACGAGGACTCGCCTCCGCGCCCGCACCCGGCACGCCGCGACCGGCGCAGGACCTCGCTCACGGCAGGGCTGGAGGACCATGATCCCGTGCGAGGACCGGTGCGAGACTGGGTGCATGTCGCGACCGCTCACCGACCTGATCTCCCCTGACTGGGCCGAGGCCCTCGCCCCCGTCGGGTCCCGCCTGCACGAGATCGGCGCGTTCCTGCGCGCCGAGGTGGAGGCTGGCCGCGGCTATCTCCCTGCCGGGGACCAGGTGCTGCGGGCCTTCACGCGGCCGCTCGCGGACGTGCGCGTGCTGATCGTGGGCCAGGACCCCTATCCCACGCCCGGCCATCCGATCGGGCTGAGCTTCGCGGTGGACAGGGACGTGCATCCGCTGCCGCGCTCGCTGACGAACATCTATACCGAGCTCGAGTCGGATCTGGGCGTGCCCCGTGCCGCTCACGGCGATCTCTCCGCCTGGCAGGACCAGGGCGTGCTGCTGCTGAACCGGGTGCTCACGGTGCAGCCGGGCGTCCCGGCCTCGCATCGCCGGCGCGGCTGGGAGGAGATCACGGAGCTCGCGCTGCGGGCGCTCGTGGCGCGCGGCGGGCCGCTGGTCGCGATCCTGTGGGGCCGGGATGCGCGTTCGCTCGTGCCGCTGCTGGGCGAGGTGCCCTATGTGGAGAGCGCCCATCCGAGCCCGCTGTCGGCCTCGCGCGGCTTCTTCGGCTCCGCCCCGTTCTCCCGCACCAATGAGCTGCTCGCCGCGCAGGGTGCGGCGCCGATCGACTGGCGCCTGCCCGCCTGAGCGCGTTCAGCTGGCGGCGCTGTCCTTCCACTCCCAGGAGGCGAGGATCTCGCGCAGCTGATGGGAGACCTCGGTGGATCCCACGGTCTCCACGACGATCTCCATGACGTCTCCGTTCACGTCCGCGCAGTAGATCTCGGCGACGGCGTCCTGCCCCCCGTGCGTGACGAACGCGCGATAGGTGACCAGCTCCTTG
>DAHVRS010000553.1 GCA_027322375.1 Brachybacterium sp.
CGGCCGATCCCCACGCGCAGGCGCAGGTAGTCCTTCGTGCCGAGGGCGGCAGAGGTCGACTTCAGGCCGTTGTGTCCCCCCTCGCCGCCGCCGCGTTTGAGGCGCAGCGTGTCCGAGGGCAGGCCGAACAGTTCGACGTAGGTGCCCTTGTCCCCCATCCGCTTGACCCACTCCTGCGCACCGAGCGCCGCGCCCTGGGCGTTGTTCGAGACCAGCTGCGCCTTCGCGACGCCGGACTCGTTGATCTCCGCGTTGATCAGGAAGACGGGGATCCCGGCCTGGATCGCCTTCTTGATCGTGCCGATCGAGCCGTCGGCGTTGGCCGGGTCCATGATCAGCGCGACGGACTGGTTCGAGATCGCGGTGTCGACCAGGGTGTTCTCGGTGTTGGTGTCGCCCTTGTGGGCGCCGACGGTGGTCGTGTAGCCGAGCTCCTCCGCCTTCGCCGAGGCGACATCCCCCTCGGTCTTCCAGTAGGGGTTCGAGGGGTCGTTGACGATGATCGTGATGAGGCCGCCGTCGACGCCCCCGCCCTGTCCGCCGTCACCGGCGTCGGCCGAACCGTCGTCGGAGCCGCCGCACGCAGCGAGGCCGGCCGCCGCGGCGCCGATGCCGAGCGCGGAGAGGAAGTGCCTGCGATCCATGGTGTGTTCCTTTCGTGGGGATGCCGCCCGGCGGGTGGCATCGGAGCCGAGCCGGGAGATCCGGCTCCGGTGGGGAGGGAGTGAGGTTGGCGGAGGGGTCAGGCGGTGGGGTTCTCGTCGTCCGACGGCGCAGCCGGGGACGACGGAGAGCTGGTCGGCGCAGTGCGAGTGGTCGGCGCAGTGCCTGTGGTCGACGCTGTGCCCGCGGCCGACGGCGCAGCCACGCTGGCAGTCGCCGTCGCGTCGGCGCTCGAGTCAGGCGCTGCGACGGCGCTCTTGGCGCGGCGGCGCGGGCGGCCGTACTCGAGCGAGTTCAGCATCACGGCGACGACGATGACGGCGCCCACGAACACGGTCTGCCAGTAGGCGGAGACGCCCACGAGCACGAGCCCGTCGGAGAGGAAGCCGATGACGAAGGCGCCCAGCAGGGTGCCGCGCACGGTGCCGCGACCGCCCATGAGCGAGGCGCCGCCGATCACGACGCCCGCGATCGCGGTGAGCTCGTAGGTGTTGCCCGCGGTGGGGCTCGCGCTGGTCAGGGTCGAGGCGAGGATGACACCGGCGATGGCGGAGCACAGGCCCGCGGCGACGTACACCCACACGGTCACCTTCTTCACCGGGACGCCGGAGAGCTCGGCGGCGCGGGCGTTGCCGCCGGTCGCGTACAGCCAGCGGCCGAAGGTGGTGCGGGCCAGGATCACGGCGATGATGATCGCGACGACGGCCATGATGAGCACGCCGATCGGGATGCCGAGCAGGCGGTTGAAGCCGAGCCACTCGATGCCCGTGTTCCCCAGGCCCTCATCGCCGGAGAGGTCGTTGATGGTGCGGCCGCCCGTCATCAGCAGCGCGACGCCGCGGACCACGTAGAGCATGCCGAGGGTCGCGACGAAGGGCGCGACCTTGAAACGGGCGACGAGCACGCCGTTGATGACGCCGATCAGCCCGCCCAGCAGCACCGCGATGAGCACGGAGACGAACACGTTCGGGTAGAGGGTCACGCCGAAGATGTCCAGCGGGACACCGCGGAGCAGGAAGCCGGCGATCACGGCGGAGAAGCCGAGGGTGGAGCCGACGGAGAGGTCGATGCCGCCGGTGAGGACCACCAGCAGCTGACCCATCGACAGCAGCGCGAAGATCGCGACGTGCGAGGCCATGATCAGCATGTTGTCGACGGTGAGGAAGTTCGGGGACAGGATCGAGAAGACGACGATGATGAGCGCGAGGGCGAGGAAGGCGCGGCCCTCGATGAGGAGCTTCGAGATGTCGAGGCTCTTCCGGGGCGTCTCGCCGGCAGTGGCGGTGGCGGTCATGGTGCGGATTCCGTTCGTGGCAGCGGGGGATCAGGAGGCGACGGCTTCGCCGGAGGCGGCCATCACGTCGGCCTTGTCGGCGTCGGGTCCGAACTCGGCGGAGATGCGACCGCGGCGCAGCACGATGATGCGGTGCGCGATGCTGAAGCACTCCTCGACCTCGGAGGTGGTGAAGAGGACGGCGAGCCCGTTGCGGGCGTGCTCGGCGAGAAGGGCGAAGACCTCGGCCTTCGCGCCGATGTCGATGCCTCGGCTCGGCTCGTCCAGCAGCATCACGGCCGGTTCGGTGGCGAGCACCTTCCCGATCACGACCTTCTGCTGGTTACCGCCGGAGAGCGACCCGATGGGGGCCTCCGGGCCGGGCGCCTTCACCGTGACGTCCTTGATGAGGGAGGTGGCCAGCGCCTTCTCCTTG
>DAHVRS010000561.1 GCA_027322375.1 Brachybacterium sp.
ATGCCTGTGACGACGCAGCCCCCCACCCCGCCCTCGACAGCGGGGACCACGCCGCCCCGCCTCGCGATCGCCGGGATCGCCATCGAGTCCTCGACCTTCACCCCGTACCGCTCGGGCGCGGCGGACTTCGAGGTGCGCCGCGGCACCGCCGACATCCTGGACCGCTACCCCTTCACCGTGCCCGAGGCGGACTATGTGGGCGTCCTGCACGCTCGCGCCCTGCCCGGCGGGCAGCTGGATCGCGAGGTCTACGAGGGGTGGAAGGCGGAGATCGTGGGCGGCCTCGCCGCTGCGCATGCCGAGGCGCCGCTGGACGGGTTCTTCTTCGACATCCACGGTGCGATGAGCGTGGTGGGCCTCGAGGATGCCGAGGGAGATCTGATCACCGCGATCCGTGCCGTGATCGGGCCGGACGTGGTGGTGGGCACGGCGATGGACCTGCACGGCAACGTCTCCGAGACGCTGTTCGCGGCCTGCGACCTCATGACCTGCTACCGCCACGACCCGCACATCGATGCGTGGGAGACCCGCGAGCGCGGCCTGTGCGATCTGGTCCGCGTCGCGGCGGAGGTGCGAGACGGCGGGTCGCGGCCGCACCGGGCGCTCGTGCACGTCCCGATCCTGCTCCCCGGAGAGAAGACCTCCACCCGCATCGAGCCCGCGAAGTCGCTGTACGCCCGGATCCCCGAGCTCACCGAGCGCGAGGGCGTCACGGACGTCTCGTACTGGATCGGTTTCGCGTGGGCTGATCAGCCACGCTGCAAGGCCGCGATCGTCGCCTTCGGGGACGGTGCGGAGGCGGTCGAGGAGGCTGCGCTCGAGCTCGCGGGCGCCGTCTGGCAGGCCCGGCACGACTTCGCGTTCGTCGCCCCGACCGGGGTGTTCGATGACTGCCTCGAGAAGGCGATCACCTCGGAGAAGCGCCCGTTCTGGATCTCCGACTCGGGCGACAACCCCGGCGCGGGCGGGGCCGACGACACCACCTACTGCCTGGCCCGCCTCGCCGCGCGGCCCGAGATCCGCGCCGATGAGGTGAGCGCTCTGATGGTCTCGCTCGTGGACCCGGCGACGACTGACGCGGCCTGGGAGGCGGGCGTCGGCGGGCGGCTCGCCGTGCAGGTGGGCGGCCGGATCGACGCGCGGGAGCCGGGGCCGGTCCCGCTCGCGGTCGAGGTCCAGGCGCTCGATGAGTCGGGGCCGACGGGCCGCGCGGCGGCGCTGCGTGTGCTCGACGTCGAGGCGGGAGCAGGCGCGCTGGAGGGCGCGGCGCGGACCGGGCTGACCGTGGTGGTCACCGGACGCCGCTCGCAGTGGGCGACGCACGGGATGTTCGCGCGGCTGGGCCTGTCGATGACCGGGTTCGACGTGGTCACCGTGAAGATGGGCTATCTCGAGCCGGACCAGTACGCCTCCGCCGCGGACTGGCTGCTCGCGCTCACGCCGGGCGGTGTGGATCAGGACCTGCAGCGTCTGGGCCATTCCCGGATCGATCGGCCGATGATCCCCTTCGATGCGGAGATCCCGGAGCCGACTGCGGCGGATGTGCACCGGGCCGGGGGCGCCTGAGGGGCGGGACACCGGACGCGCGGATATTCCCAGGCGGATTTCAGGAGCGTCCCGGCGGGCGCGGAGGCGGGGCCGTCACCCTCATCCCCTGCCCGGAGCTCGACCTCGAGCGACGGGCGGGCCGACGGGTCTGGCCGCAGCGGCGGGCTGGGCCGTGCGGCACTCGGTGCCGGCGCCGTCGGGCTCGGCGCGGCAGGTCTCGGCGCCGCCGGGACGCTGCTCGCGGTGGTCGCGGGCGGAGCGGTGCTGACCTCCGTGGGCGGGTCCCTGCTCGAAGCCGCGATCGGCGACGGCATCGACATAGACGCGCTCGCTCCCGACCTCGGCGAGCAGCTCGCCGGCTTCACCGAAGGCTTCGAAGGGCTGGGTGTCGAAGGGCTCGAGGGCGTCGACGGGCTCGGCAGCATCGCGGACGGCACCTGGGCGGAGGACGCCACCGGCTGGGCCACGGACGGCGCGGGCCACGCTGCCGACGGACTGGGCGGCGACGTCTCGGACTTAGGCGAGCATCTCACCGGCCTCGGCGAACAGATCTCCGACCTGGGGCTCGGCGACCTCTTCGGCCGCTGAGCAGTACGGACGCAAAGCAGCTCGGCTGCTGAGTCCGCGCCACGGCGGGCCGCCCGGCCTCTCCCCTGCAGCCCGCCGAACCCCTAGCACCGGAGCGCCGCGGAGTCTGCCTCCGCGGCGCTCCGCGTGCCACTGCTCCCCGCGCGTCACTTCGCCTCGGGGTCGGACTGATGGATGCCGAAGACGTTGTTCTCGGTGTCGTGGAAGTAGCCCTGCCAGGCCATGCCCGGCAGCGCGTACTTCGGCAAGGCGACGGTGCCGCCGGCGGCGAGGATCTTCTCCGCGACCTCGTCGAAGTCGGCGACGCCCATCGTGATCACGGAGCCCATCACCGGTCCGCCCACCTCGGCATTCGCACCGCCCGGCCGGCCAAGGATCGCGCCGTCGATGCCGGGGCCGGTGCCGGTGGTGACGCCGAAGTACGGCATGCCCGCGAACTGGGACCAGTCCTCGGTCGTCCAGCCGAACACGGCGGTGTAGAACTCGATGGCGCGCTGCGGATCGGCGGCCTGGATCTCGAAGTGGACCGGGCGGCCCTTCGACCAGTCCTGGTCAGGCGCAGCGGCGTCGGTGGTCTCTGACGGGGTCTCGGCGTTCTCGCTCATGGCGGTTCCTCTCGAGGCGGTCCCGCGCTGTTGCGGGCTCTCGGGGAGAGAGTACGGCCGCGCGCCGACGCTGGGGAGGGGTCAGGACCACTCGATCCAGCCCCAAGCCGCGTCGGCTCCGGGCTCCCCGTGCCTAACCGGCCCCTCCCCCACTCGCCGCATTGCATCCACTGGCGCTCAGCCCGCAGCGACCCCGCATAGAGGGGATGGGCGCAGGCACAGCGCCAGCGGATGACAAGCCGCCAGTAGACGTGGGGTGGCCCGGGCAGTCCGGGAGACCTGAGCGGCCGGGAGTGCGGGGAGTAGCGGGATGGCCCAGGGAGTCCGAGCAGCCCCAGCGGCCTGCCAGCCAGTGCAGCCGGTAGGTCAGCCCTTCACGGCGCCGGCGAAGGCGCCGGAAACGAAGTAGCGCTGGAACAGCAGGTACACGATGAGCACCGGGATCGCCGACATGAAGATGAAGGCGTTCAGCGGCCCGTAGTCGGTGCCGTGCTGGG
>DAHVRS010000562.1 GCA_027322375.1 Brachybacterium sp.
GCTCGTGAATGCTCTCGGACCGCCTGCTCGCGTCCCGCCGTCAGCTCCCTGACCTTCGTGTACGAGGACTCGACCGCCGTGCTGGGCCCCCTGTCCCGCGTCAGCGAGCCCCACGCCTACGACCTCTGCCAGGAGCACGCCTCCCGCATGACCCCGCCACGCGGCTGGGAGCTGCTGCGAGTGCCCGGAGCGGCCGAGGCGAGCGATGACCTCGTCGCCCTCGCCGATGCGGTCAGCCCCCGCAGCGGCGGCTCCCCGTCCCCGGCACCCGCCCCGTCCTCCTCAGGGAGCAGTACCACTGGGGCTGCTGCTCCGCGGCACTCCCGCGAGACCCCCGGCCGCCACCTCCACGTCGTCAGGAGCACCCATGACTGAGCCGCGCCCCGCCCACGATCTCTCCCGCATCGTCAAGGCGAACGATGTGCGCGGGAAGGTCGGGGTCGATCTCGATGCCGAGATCGCCCGGGCCCTCGGCGCCGCACTCGTGGACTTCCTCGAGGCGCCCGAGCTCGTCGTCGCCCATGACATGCGCCTGAGCTCCCCGGAGCTGTCCCGCGCCGTCATCGAGGGAGCGGTGCGCCGCGGCGTGATCGTCGCCGAGGCGGGACTGGCCTCGACCGACCAGCTGTACTGCGCCTCGGGCCTCCACCGGGCCGCGGGCGTCATGATCACCGCCTCCCACAACCCGCCCGGCGACAACGGCATGAAGCTGTGCCTGCCCGGGGCGCGGCCCATCGGACGCGACAGCGGCCTGAACGAGATCGCCCGCGCCGCCGAGGCCTATCTCGACGCGGGCGAGATCCCGCGCCGCGGCGAGGGCCGCGCCGAGACGATCGACACCCTCACGGACTATGTCGAGCTGCTCCACCGCCTCGTGCCCCTGCCCGAGGGGCGGCGCCTGCGCGTGGTCGTCGACGCCGGCAGCGGCATGGCCGGCCACACCGCGCCCGGCGTGCTCGGCTCCCTGCCGCAGATCCAGCTGATCGGCCTCCACCTCGAGCTCGACGGCACCTTCCCGCACCGTGGTGCGGACCCGCTGCGGCCCGAGAACCTCGTCGCCCTGCGCGAGGCCGTGGTGGCCGAGGAGGCGGACCTCGGTCTCGCCTTCGACGGGGACGCGGATCGCTGTGTGGTCCTGGACGAGACCGGCGCGACCGTCCCGCCCTCGGCGCTGACCGCCCTGATCGCCGAGCGGGAGATCGCTCGCGCGCGCGCCGCTGGCGAGCAGACCCCAGTGGTCGTCTCGAACGTCGTCTCCTCCCGCCACGTCGAGGAGACGGTGCGCGCCGCGGGCGCCGAGCATGTACGCACCCCCGTGGGCCACGCCCGGATCAAGACGATCATGGCCGAGCACAATGCCGTCTTCGGCGGGGAGCACTCGGCGCACTACTACTTCCGCGACTTCTTCTCTGCGGACTCCGGCATGCTCGCCGCCCTGCACATCCTTGCCGCGCTCGGCGAGAGCGACGGCACCGCCTCCGAACTCGTCGCCTCGCACGCCCCGTACGCGGCCAGCGGCGAGATCAACACCGCCGTCGCCGATCCGGAGGCCGTGATCGCCCGGGTGCGGGAGCATGCCGAATCCCTGCCCGGCGCCCGCCTGGAGGAGGTGGATGGGCTGAACATCCTCCACTGGGACGAGTCGATGCCCGAGGCCGAGCGCTGGTGGGCCTCACTGCGCACCTCCCACACGGAGGCCCTGCTGCGCCTGAACGTCGAGGCTGCGCAGGAGGAGACGATGCAGCGCGTGCGCGATGAGCTCCTCGCTCTGCGCGACGCCGACGCCGCGACGGGCGAGCCCGCCGTTCCGGCCGACGACACCACTGCGTCGGCCGACGACGCTGTCGCATCGGTCGCGGACGCGCCGCGTCTGCCCGCCGGGGCGAGCGGGGCCGACGTGCCCAGCTGGGTCCGTGCCCTGCTGCGCTGCCCGGACTGCGGGGGCGAGCTCGCCGATGCGGACCAGGCGCTGCAGTGCCTCGCCTGCGGCCGCGTGCACG
The DNA here is from genome assembly GCA_027322375.1 of Brachybacterium sp. GTDB lineage: Bacteria > Actinomycetota > Actinomycetes > Actinomycetales > Dermabacteraceae > Brachybacterium. The sequence goes on from DAHVRS010000562.1 coordinate 2,001, forward strand.
CTGTCGAGGGCGGGATCCCGGTCCTCATCGCCGGCCGCGCAGAGGCACCCGAGACCCGCTGACCCGTCGGCCGACGGGCGTGCGGCGCGGCGCAGCCGCGAACCGCCCCGCAGCTCAGCGGCGGAAGGGGACGGTCCGCACCTCGGCGGCGAGCTCGTCCTGACGCACCTGTGCGAGACGGAGCCGCTGCTCGTCCCGGCGCGAGCGCTCGGCGAGCACCGCGGCGAGGAACTCCTCCGGATCGGTGCCCGGCGGCGGCGCGGGCGCGACATGCGGCAGGGTCCGCTGGAGCAGATCGCGCGCGAGCTGCCGGCGCGACTCGGGGTTGATCTTCTCGGCGCGCGGCAGGAACGCGCGGATGTCCTGCAGCAGTACCAGCGGCAGACGCCCCACGTCTGCGCTCTCCGCCCAGTCCCCCAGGCAGGGCGGCATCTGCACCCGCTCGGGGGTGAGGCCGCGCATCCGCTCCTGGACCACCATCGTCCCGGCCAGCAGATCGCCGATCCGCCGGCCGCGACGGTCGATCACCGCGCAGGTCAGCGCGAGAGCGCCCGCGGTCGACCAGATCTCGAGCATCGCCATCACCGCACGCAGCAGGCTCTGACGGGCATGGACGGGCCCGCCGTCATCGCGCACCACGCGCGTGCCCATCACGAGGCGGCCCACGGAGCGACCGCCGGACAGGAGCTCGCACAGCACGGGATAGCCGATATAGGCGAGGACGGAGATCAGCACTGCCCCGGCCGCCGCGTAGCTGTCCTCGAGGCCCAGACGGGTCACGCTCCAGGCCATCGCGAGCATCCCGCCGACGAGCAGCACGAGCTGCAGCAGTCCGTCCAGGGCGGCGGAGAGCATGCGGGTGGGGAAGGCCGCGGGGCGCAGGTCCAGCAGCACCGCATCCCCGGTGATCAGCGCATCGCGGGTGGCGGCGGGTGGCTGCGCGGCGGCCGTCATTGTCATGCCCCCATCCTGGCATCGCGGCCAGCAGGCGGACAGCGTCGACCGTCGGCTTCCGGCCCCCATGCCCCCGACTTTCGTCGGCCGCAGTCGGAGCGTGCACGCACCTACCCTGGGGTCGTGGACCCCGACGCCTTCATCGCCGTGCACCGCCCCCAGTGGGATCGCCTTCGCGAGCTCACCCGGCGGCGCACGTTGGACGGTGCGGACGTGGACGAGCTGCTCGGGCTGTACCAGGAGGTCTCCACCCATCTGTCCACGATCCGCTCCACCACGCCGGACCCGGCGCTGATCTCCCATCTCTCGCTCCTGGTGCACCGGGCACGGGTGCGGATCACCGGCGCGCGCGTCCCGCTGTGGAAGCACGCCCGCACCTTCTTCTGGGAGGACCTGCCCGCGGCCCTGTACCAGGCACGCTGGGCGGTCGCTCTCGCGGCCGGGCTGTTCCTCCTCAGCGCGCTCGCGACCGGGCTGTACTTCGGCTTCGACTCGACCGCGCGAGCGCTGGTCATCCCGGAGGGACAGCAGCGCCTGCTCGCCCAGCGCGACTTCGTCGCCTACTACTTCGAGGGAGAGGCCTCGGGCTTCGCCGCCCAGGTCTGGACCAACAACGCCTGGATCGCGGTCCAGGCGGTCGTCTTCGGCGTCACCGGGATCTGGCCGGTCTACATGCTGCTGCAGAACGGGCTGAACGTGGGCCTCTCCGCCGGAGTGATGGGCGCCTACGGCGGGCTGGATACCTTCTTCGTCTTCATCCTCCCGCACGGCCTGCTCGAGATCACCGCCGTGCTGATCGGCG
>DAHVRS010000563.1 GCA_027322375.1 Brachybacterium sp.
TCGGCCTCGCCGCCTGCGGCGGCAGTGGCTTCGACGACGGAGGCTCCTCTTCCGGCGGCAGCGACGCCGGCGGAGGCAGGGGCCTCACCCTGCTCATCGGCTCCTCCGGCGATGCCGAGACCAAGGCTGTCCAGGACGCCGCCGCGAAGTGGGCGGAGAGCTCGGGGACGGCTGTCGAGGTCATCCCCGCCTCCGATCTCAACCAGCAGCTCGCCCAGGGCTTCGCCTCCGGCTCGCCGGCGGACGTCTTCTACCTCTCGACCGACGCCATGGCGGGCTACTCCGCGAACGGCTCCCTCGCCCCCTACGGCGATGACGTCGAGGACACCTCCGACTTCCGCCCGGCGCTCCTGGAGGCATTCACCCTTGACGGGCACCTCTACGGCCTGCCCAAGGATGTCTCCACCCTCGCCCTCCTCATCAACGAGGATCTGTGGAAGGAGGCCGGACTCACCGAGGATGACGTCCCCACCACTTGGGAGGAGCTCGCCGACGTCGCCTCCCGCGCGGGCTCTGACAAGGTCGCCGGGCTCACCATGAGCACCGAGTACCAGCGCATCGGCGCCTTCATGGCCGCTGCCGGCGGCGAGCTCGTCACCGACGGCAAGGCGACGGCGAACTCCCCGGAGAACATCGAAGCCCTCGAGTACGTGAAGTCCCTCGCGGAGAGCGGCGCGCTGAAGTTCTCCGCAGACCTCGGGGCCGGCTGGGGCGGCGAGGCCTTCGGCTCCGGCTCCGCGGTCATGGTCGTCGAGGGCAACTGGATCACCGGTGCCATGGCGAACGACTACCCGGACGTGAAGTACAAGGTCGTCGAGCTGCCGGACGGCCCGGCGGGCAAGGGCACCCTCCAGTTCACCAACGCGTGGGGCGTCGCGGCGGACTCGCCGAACCAGGCCAAGGCGGTCGAGCTGATCACCTTCCTGACCTCGCCCGAGCAGCAGATGGAGTTCGCTCGTGCCTTCGGGCCCATGCCCTCCGTGGAGTCCGTCTCCGACGAATGGGCGGAGGAGTTCCCGGAGCAGGAGGCCTTCCTCGCCGGGGCGGACTACGCCAAGAACCCGCCCGCCCAGGCCGGGACCGCGGAGGTCATCGCCGACCTCAATGCCCAGCTCGAGACCCTCGCGTCCAGTGACCCGACCGCGATCCTCGACTCCGTCCAGACCAACCTCGAGGCGGCTCTGGGTTGACACCACGAGCGGCGGTCGGTCCCGTGCTGGCCGCCGCTCGACCCCGTATCTGCCCAGACACGAGACGAGAGGACATCATGGCGACGAGAAGAAGACGGCGCGCCGGCGCTGACGCCACTGCCGGCTGGATGTTCACCCTGCCGATCATCATCATCCTGGGCGTGTTCCTGGTGGTTCCGGTGCTGATGGCCGCCTGGGTCAGCGTCTCCGACTGGACCGGTCGCGGCAGCCCCTTCTCGGGCGACGTGAGCTTCATCGGCCTGCAGAACTATCAGCAGATCCTTGCGGAGCCCGGCCTGCCGCAGCGCGACTTCGGGGTCTCCCTGCGCAACAACCTCTACTACGTGCTGCTCGTCGTCCCGCTGCAGACGATCCTCTCGCTGCTGCTCGCCACGGCGGTGAACCGCCGGGCGATGCGCGGGGTGGGCTTCTTCCGCACCGCCTTCTACTTCCCCTCGGTCACCTCCGCCGTCGCGATCACCGTGCTGTGGCTCTTCCTCTTCTCCGCCACGGGACCGATCAACAAGCTCATCTCCTTCATCGGGCTCACGGGACCGAACTGGTTCCAGGACCCCCGCGGCGTGGTGCACGTGATCGCCGGCTGGTTCGGCGTCGAGTCCGCGCCGGGCGCCCTCACCTCGCCGGGGCCGCTCGGCGTCACCGGGTGGGAATGGCTCGCCGGCCCGTCCGTGGCGATGTTCGCCCTGATCCTCATGGCCGTCTTCACGACCTCGGGCACCTTCATGCTCCTCTTCCTGGCGGCGCTCCAGGCTCTGGATCCCGAGGTCGACGAAGCCGCGATGATGGACGGCGCGAACCGCTTCCAGCGCTTCACCCGCATCACCGTGCCGCAGCTGCGTCCGACGGTCTTCACCGTCGTCACTCTCGGCCTGATCGGCACCTGGCAGGTCTTCGACCAGATCTACACCGGCACCCAGGGTGGGCCGTCGAAGACGACGCTGACCCCGGCCTACCTCTCCTACGCCGCGGCCTTCGAGGGGCAGCGCTGGGGACAGGGCGCCGCGATCTCGTTCATCCTCTTCTTCATCATCGTCGCCCTCACCCTCCTGCAGCGTTGGGCGCTGAAGGAGCGGGGCGGGGTGCCCCGACGCCGCCGCGCAGCGGCCCGTCGGACCCGCCGGGAAGGAGCCCCCGCATGAGTGTCATGACCACTCCGGCCCCCGCCGCCGCAGCACCCAGGGCGCGGCGCCGCTCGCGTATGGGCACGGGCACTGCAGGGCTCTACCTGCTGCTCGGCGTCCTCGCGCTCATCTACATCTATCCGTTCCTCATCCAGATCGCGACGAGCTTCAAGACCGACGCGGACGCCGCCTCCACGCCCCTGTCGCTGATCCCCTCGAGCTGGTCGCTGCTCGCCTACGAGCGCCTCTTCGCGCATTCCGACTTCCCGACCTGGGCGATGAACTCCTTCATCGTCACGCTCGTGGTGACGCTCGGACGAGTCTTCTTCAACTCCCTGGCCGGCTACGCGCTCGCGCGGCTGGACTTCCGCGGTCGCGGCGTCGTGTTCGCCCTGCTCGTCGCGGTCATGGCGGTGCCCGGGGTGGTGCTGCTGATCCCGAGGTTCCTCGTGATCAACACGCTCGGGATCTACGACAGCTATGCGGGCATGATCCTGCCGCTGCTCGCGGACGCGACCGGGGTGTTCATCATGAAGAACTTCTTCGAGTCGATCCCGCGCTCCGTCGAAGAGCAGGCGCAGATCGACGGGGCGAGCACCTTCCGCGTCTTCTGGTCGATCGTGCTGCCGATGGCCACCCCGGCGCTCATGACGATCGTGATCCTCTCCTTCCAGGGCTCCTGGAACGAGCTGAACCACTTCATCGTCTCGACCCAGAGCCCCTCGCTCACGACGCTGACCAAGGGTGTTGCGCAGCTGGCCTCCGGGCAGCTCTCCCAGGGCAGTCAGTACCCGCTCAAGCTCGCCGCCGCTGCGCTCATGACGGTGCCGGTGATCGTCGTGTTCCTCATCTTCCAGCGGCGCATCATGAACGTCTCCGCCGGCGCCGTGAAGGGCTGACGACCGCCCTAGCGATGCGCAGACGATCGACGCCGACGTGCCCACATGGGTGCGTCGGCGTCGGTGTCGTCGCGTCGGGCAGTGCTCAGCCCCGCTGCAGCCGGGTGAGCGCGTGCGCGATGTCGCGCGTGGCCGGGTAGAGCTCCCGGTACAGCCGGTACAGCTGGTCGTAGCGCTCGCGGCGGGAGGGATCGGGGCGGCACTCATGGTCGCTGGGGTTCCAGCCCGAGGTGTCGGTGCCGTGAGCGAGCTCGGCGGCGAGGCGCGCCCCGCCGTAGGAGGCGCCGACGGTGCTGCTGGGGATCTCCTGCACGAGCCCGGTGACGTCGGAGACGATCTGGGGCCACAGGTCGGACTGCGCGCCGCCGCCCACGGCGACCACGCGGGTGACGGGCAGGCCCGCCTCTTCGAGGGTCTCCAGGTGGTGGCGGACCCCGTACGCGGCGGCCTCGAGCGCCGCCCGGTACAGGTCCCCACGCGTGTGCGAGAGGGTCAGCCCGGCGATCACGCCGCGCGCCGACGGGTCTGCGATGGGGGAGCGCTCGCCGGAGAAGTAGGGGAGCATGACCAGGCCGTTCGCGCCGGGCTCGCTCTCCGCCGCCTCGGCGACGAGGTTCGTGAAGTCCTTCTCCCCGGTGAGGTCGCGCAGCCAGCCGGTGACCGCGCCGGAGGCCGCCATCCCGCCGGAGAGGGTGAAGACGCCATCGCGCGCGCCGGAGGTGGGCCACAGGGTGCGGCTCGCCATCGGCTCCGCGATCCCGGCGACGAGGAACGTGGTGGTGCCGTACATCAGCATCATCTCGCCGGGCGCCGTGGTGCCGGCGCTGACGGCCTCCGCCCATGCGTCGATCGTCCCGGTGATCACGGGGATGCCGGCCTTCAGCCCGGGGACGCGGCGCGTGACCTCGGGCGAGAGGGTGCCTGCGGCCTCGCCGGCCCAGCGCAGCGCCGGCAGCTCGAGCCCGGGGGCGACGCGCTCGGCCCACTGGGGATGCCAGTCCTGCGTGCGCAGGGAGTACATGGGGTTGGTCTGGCTGGCGCTGATGTGGTCCAGCACGTACTCGCCCGTGAGCTGGAAGGCGAGATAGGAGGACGGCATGAACACGCGCCGCGCCCGCGCATAGACCTCTGGCTCGTTCTTCGCGACCCAGGCGATCTTCGGCCCGGCGGCCTGCGAGGTGAGCCCCGCGCCGCAGTGGGCGATGATCTCCTCGCGGCCCAGCACATTGGTGAGGTGCGCGATCTCCTGCTCGGCGCGGGTGTCCACGCCGTAGAGGATCGCGGGGCGCACAGGCTGGCCGTGCTCGTCGGCGAGGACCACGCACGGGCCCATCCCGGAGACACCCACGGCGGTGACCTCGAGGTCCCCCGGTGCGGTGAGCTCCTCGGCGATGCCCACGAACTCGCTCCACCACACGCGCGGGTCCATCTCGACATGTCCGGGCGCGGGGCGCTGGACGGAGTGCTCGCGGACCGCGCTGCGCAGGATCGTCCCGTCGAGAGCGACGAGCACGCCCTTCGTGCTCGACGTGCCTACGTCGACCCCGAGGACCGCGTTCACGCCTGTCGCCATCTGGTGCCACCGCTCCTGTCACGGACTCGCCCTTGAGCGCGGGGTCCCGCGCAACTGCCTCATCCTGCCATGTCGGGGCCATCTTCCCGTGGGCTCGCGGTCACGTTCTGGCCACCTCGTGGGCGCCCTTCCGGCACCCTGCCGCACACCCGCACGACACGATCGTTCCGAACGAGTGTTCGCGACGCTGTCCCCGAGCCGTTTCTTGTCTATAGGATCGGGCTGCGCACATGAGGGAGACGCGGCAGGCGGCACCGCGACGCCGAACGCGACGGAGGGGACGGCATGCTCGAGAGCTCTATCGACCTGCAGCTTCTGCACCGGGCGGCCACCGCCTACTACACCGACGGGCTGCGACAGGCCCAGGTCGCCGAGCGTCTGGGCATCTCCCGCCCCACCGTCTCGAAGCTCCTCGCCGAGGCGCGCCGCATCGGGATGGTGCGCATCGAGGTGCTGGACCCGCCGAGCGTCGACCTTGCGGAGCTCGCGAGCCAGGTGCGCGCCCTGCTCGGCATCGACAAGGTCCTCATCGCTCCCGGCGACCAGCGTGCACGTGACTACCGCGGCCTCGCCGACCTGCTCGGCGAGGAGCTGCATGACCTGAATCTGCGCCGCGGCGACGTGCTGCTGATCTCCTCCGGCACCACCACCCACGCCGTCAGCCGCATCCCCAGCCTGCCCGAGCTGCCCGGCGTGGTCGTCGCGCCGACGATCGGCGGCCAGCAGGAGCCGGACCCCACCTTCCAGACCAACGAGATCGTGCGCACCTTCGCCGATCGCACCGGCGCCCAGCCGCAGTTCATCTTCGCGCCCGCCCTGCCGAGCCCCAGCCTGTGGGCCTCCCTGCAGGCGGACCCGAGCTTCCAGGAGATCACCGAGCTGTGGGCGCGGGCGCGTGTGCTGGTCACCGGCATCGGCGCGCCCTACGACGACCGCGCCGCGATGACCTCCGTGGTCCCGCGCGAGGACCCCGGACTGCAGGGCTCGGCAGGCGACGTGTGCCTGTACTTCTACGACGAGACCGGCCGCACGCTCGACTTCCCGGGCTCCGACCGGCTGCTCCGCCCCACGCTCGCGCAGCTGCGCGCGATCCCCTCGACGATCGCGCTCGCGGCTGACGTCGACAAGGCCGTCTCCATCCGCGCCGGTGCCCGCGCGAACCTCTTCACCACGCTGATCGCGGACGTCCCCACCGCTGAAGCGATCCTCGTGACCGCCTGAGCTGGGTCTTCTTGCGGCCGACGGGGCCTCGGGCCCGCACGTCGGCCCTCCGCGCGCCTGCCCGTCGGCCGACGGCGTGCGTCTCGCGCATTTCCCTGCGGAACCTCTGTGCGCACCACGCCAGAACATTTGTGCTTGACGATTGTTCTTCCAGTGTCTACGCTCGCCCCCAGAAGCCGCGCCCAGTGCGGGATCCACGAGGGGCAGACCTCTCGAGGCGGCCGGAACGTATCGAAGGAGATGTCCCCGATGACTGATATCGCGCGAACCATGCAGGCCGTCGTCATGCATGCCCCCAACGACTACCGCCTGGAGGAGATCGACGTCCCCGCGCCCGCAGCGGACGAGCTGCTCATCCGCGTCGAGGCCGTCGGCGTGTGCGCGAGCGACCTGAAGTGCTACCACGGCGCCGCGAAGTTCTGGGGCGACGAGAGCCGTGAGCGCTGGGTCCAGCCCGGCATCACCCCCGGCCATGAGCTCGTGGGCGAGGTCGTCTCCGGCTCTGCCGAGGCGCTGGCCCACCACGGCGTCGAGATCGGCGACCGCATCGCCTGCGAGCAGATCGTCCCCTGCGGCGAATGCATGTACTGCCAGCGCGGCTGGTACTGGATGTGCGCCCCGCACGCGATGTTCGGCTTCAAGAGCTACCACGGCGCGATGGCCGAGTACATGATCGTCCCGGCGCTCGCCCGCGCCCACAAGGTCTCCAAGGACCTGCCCCCGCACCACGCCGCGTTCTCCGAGCCGCTGTCCTGCTCGCTGCACGCCGTCGAGCGAGCGAACCTCTCCTTCGACGACGTCGTCGTGGTCGCCGGCTGCGGCCCGATCGGCCTGGGTGCCGTGATCGGCGCGGCGCACAAGAACCCGAAGATGGTCATCGCCCTGGACTTCGACGACGACAAGCTGGCGCTGGCGAAGAAGTGCGGTGCGGACCTCACCCTGAACCCCTCGAAGGTGGACATCTACGAGGAGATCCGCGGCCTGACCGGCGGCTACGGCGCGGACGTGTACATCGAGTGCACCGGCCACCCCAGCGCTGTCTCCCAGGGCCTGAACCTCCTGCGCAAGCTCGGCACCTTCGTCGAGTACTCCGTCTTCAAGGACGACGTGAGCGTGGACTGGTCGATCATCTCCGACGACAAGGAGCTCGACGTCCTCGGCGCCCACCTCGGCCCGAACTGCTGGCCCGCCGCCATCAAGATCATCGAGTCCGGCGTCCTGCCCATGGACGAGATCTGCACCCACCAGTACGGCCTCGGCGACTTCCAGAAGGCCCTCGACCAGGTCGGCGACTCCGCCGGCGCCTCGGTCAAGGTGTCCATCGTCCCCGGCCTCTGAGCCGACTGGGGACGCGGCCGGCCCGTCCGGCCGCGTCCCCGCCCTCCCGGGCAACACCGCCCGTCCCACTCCCGCATCCGAGCCCGACACCCGGGCCTGACCAGCGACAGCGCCCTCATCGATGAGGCACTGTGGTCCCCTGGAGCCCCATCCCGCGACGCCGCGGGCGCTCCCTCCTCCTTCTCCCCGCCGCCCCTGATGCGGCTCCCATCCGCTGTCGCAGGACAGCCCGGCATCGTCGCCACCCCTTCCGGGACCCCGGCGGCGAGGAAGGCTCCCCATGAGCACCGCAACCGACGCCGCTCCCCGCGCGTCCCGCAGCCCCGTGAAGCGCAGGGCACCCCTTGGCCGATGGATCGGCATCGGCGTGACCCTCCTGGTCCTCCTCGTCGTCGTGCTCGGCACGAAGGTCGTCCCGCAGGGGCAGGAGGCCGAGCTGACCCAGGGCCCCGCCGCCTTCGACAAGACCACCTTCGGCGCCGAGAACTTCCCCGGCGTCCAGTCCGGGATCGCCGAGCGCGCCGTGCCCGCCCCCGAGCTCGCTGAGGCCATCGAGGCGGACCCGGCCGCCGCTGCCGAGGAGCACGGCGTCGAGGTCTCCGGCCAGACCATCTACTCCACCACCTTCACCGGCACGGTGAAGGAGGGCGAGGCGGGGATCTTCGAGATCGCCGTGGACGGCATGCCGGAGAACGTCACCGTGCGCCTCCAGACCGGCCCCGCCATCAACGGCACCGAGCTGCGGGATGCGACCGGGCAGTACGACTTCGCCCAGTTCACGAACCAGATCGAGTTCCAGGACGCCGGCGCCGCCCTGAACGACGAGATGAAGAAGCAGGTCCTCGAGCCGATCGACCGCAGGCTGCGGTAGATGCGCATCGCCTCGGCCTCGGCCTCCAGAAAGCCGGGTGTCACCGTGCCGGTGAAGGTGGTGGAGTAGATGGTCTGGCCGGAGACCTCGACGCCGTGCTCCTCGGCAGCGGCGG
>DAHVRS010000006.1 GCA_027322375.1 Brachybacterium sp.
GCCCAGCCGCGCCCGGGTGATCCAGCCGTCGCACTGCCAGCGGATGCGGTCCACGACGTCGGCGACGGTGAGCGCGCCGTCGTGCCGCCAGGTGCGCTCCATCTCCTCGCCGCCCTCGGTGCGGGCCACGATCCGCAGCCGGGTGCACACCAGACCCCGCTCCACGAGCTGGGTGTGGAGCTGCTCGGCGAGCGGGCGGGCGATGAAGGCGGCCTGGTCGGTGCGCACCAGCGGGGGCTCGAGCGTGGTCTCGGCGAGCAGCGGCTGGGTGGGGTGATGGGCGGCGGGCGGGGCGGGCTCCAGGCCGCGCGCGAGCAGGTGCAGGGTCGCCACATCCGGGCCGAAGCGGTCCGCGACGGCGGCCGAGGGCAGCGCGGCGAGGTCCCCGAGCGTGGTGATCCCGAGCCGCTGCAGCAGGTCGACGGTGTCTGCGAGGTTCAGGCGCCGCTCGGGCCGGGTCGCGGAGGGCTGGCCGCGATGCCCCCAGCCGGGGCCGACGGGTGCCTGGGCCAGGGCGCTGATCGGGTGCGGGGCGAGATAGTCGGCGCTGCGGCCGGGGCGGACGATCCGGCCCGGCGCGGAGGCGAGCAGTGCGGCGAAGGGGCCGTCGGCGATGCCCACGCCGCAGTCCCAGCCGGTGAGCTCGGCGACCGCGTCGAGGATCCGCTCGGCGAGGGCCTCCTCTCCGCCTTGGTGGCGGGCCGGGCCCCTCGCGGACATCAGCAGCACTCCGGGGCGCAGCACATCCACGCCGGCGGCGATCGTGTCCACCGCGGCGGCGACCAGCTCGAACAGTGCCGAGTCGTGCTCGCGGTCCGCCTCCAGCACGAGCGCCTCGGGGCAGGCGGCACGGGCGGCGCGGCGCGTCATCCCGGGCATCGCCCCGGCCTCGCGGGCGGCGGGACCGGCATGGGTGACGCGATGCTCCTCGAGCAGCACCACGGGGGTGATGGTGAGATCCAGCGGGGCCGGGGCCGATGCGGTCTCGCCGTTTGGAGACTGCTGCGCGGCCTGCTCCTCGCTGCGGCGCTGGTGACGGTCCAGCGCCGCGAGCAGCGGCCAGTCCGGGACGGTGACCGCGACCGTGCGGGTCGTGGCAGAACGGGGAGCGGCAGAGCGGGCTGCGGTGGAGTGGGGCGTGCTCATCAGCCGGCCCTCCGCACCGGGGCGAGCAGGCGCATCGACTCCCGGGGTGCGGCACTCTCCACCCCGACAAGCGCCGGGACGGTCCGGTACGTCGGAGTGAGCGCAGCAGCGGGCGCCGGGGCGAGCATCCCGCCCACCTCGGGCAGGAGCACCTCGGTGCTGCGATGCCCGGCGATGCCGCGGCCCTCGGAGGTGACCGCGAGGCGTCGCCGGCGCAGTCGCCCCGATCCTCGGCCGAGGCCCGACCAGCCCGTGGTGGTCGCACGCAGGGTGAGATCCGCGCGGCCGGGCGGGGTCGCGGCGAGGATCAGCGTGTCGGCGGTGCGGGCACGGCCCAGCAGGCTGCGCCAGAGCGCCGGAGCGAGGTCGAGCTCGGGACCCAGCACGAGCACCCCCACCCCGTCGGCGAGGGCGGAGAGCACCTGCGGGCGCTGCTCACCGCCCGCCGGAGCGAGGGCGAGGCGCAGCGGGTCCAGGCCCGCGTCCATCGCGGAGCGCAGCCCGAGGTCGGGCATCCCGGCGATCGCGCACCAGGAGTCCTCCCCCGTCGCGGCGACCGCGAGGGAGAGCAGCAGCGAGGTCGTGGCCGCCCCTGCGACCGCGACGGAGCTTCCGGCGCGCAGGCTCCCGCGCGGGAACAGCGAGGTGAGCGGGCCCGGCACGGGCAGGCGGGCACCCAGGCCGTCGTCGGCCGAGATCTCGCTGCCGGGGTTCCCGTCGGCCGACGGGTTCCCGGCGCGAGGCCGCTCCAGGCTCGTGCCGCGCAGTGCGGTGCGGTCGATCCGGCCGCCCCAGCGGGCGGCGGAGCGCTCCGCGGCGCCGAGCGCGGCGCGCGCCCGGGACAGCCGCTGCTCGCGGTCCTCGCTCTGCAGGGCGGTGCTCATGGTGCTCCTCCTTCCGGTCTGCCGATCCCTCGCACACGTGCTCGAACAGGAGTTCGAACTGTACGCCTCGGAGGGGTGGCGCTCAAGCCGTCCAGGTCATGACTTCGAACGTACATGCGAAGCGTTCGGGAGGGGTGTGACAGACGAGCACGCGCGGTTCCGGGACGAGAGCATCGACCTCGTCGAGGGGCGACTGGGCGCGCCTGGTGCGCTGAGCGGGGCGCTCTCCGGTCGCCGGACGGCCCCCGCTCCCCCGCGACTGCTCTGCGATCATGAGAGGGACCGCACATCGAAGGAGAGGACTGGGATGCGAGCGCTGGTGCTGCACGAGAAGAACCGGATGTCGATCGAGGAGGTCGAGGCGCCCGGCGCTCCCGGCCCCGGCCAGGTGAAGATCGCGATGCACACCGTCGGCATCTGCGCCTCGGACGTGCACTACTGGACCGACGGGAAGATCGGCCCGTTCGTGGTCGAGGCGCCGATGATCCTCGGCCATGAGGGTGCCGGCACCGTGCTCGAGGTGGGCGAGGGCGTCACCGGACTCGCGGCCGGCGATCGCGTGGTGATGGAACCGGGCGTGCCCGATCCCACCTCCCGCGCCGTCAAGGAGGGCAACTACAACGTGGACCCGGGCGTCGAGTTCTGGGCGACCCCGCCCGTGCACGGCTGCCTCGCCGAGGAGGTCCTCCATCCCGCCGCCTACACGTACAAGCTCCCCGACTCGATGAGCTTCGCCGAGGGCGCGCTGATCGAGCCCTTCGCGGTCGGCATGTTCGCTGCGACCAAGGCGGAGATCTCCCCCGGTGACGTCGCCGCCGTGGTCGGCGCCGGCACCATCGGGATCATGACCGCGCTCGCCGCGCTCGCCGGTGGCGCGAGCCAGGTGTTCATCTCCGACGTCCTGCCGGAGAAGCTCGCGCTGCTGGACGGGATCGACGGGATCACCACCGTGGATGCGACGAAGCAGAGCCTCGGCGAGGTGGTGCGCGAGGCGACCGGCGGCTGGGGCCCGCAGCTCGTCTTCGAGGCGACCGGCGCCGCGCCCGTCTACAAGGACCTGTGGGCGCTGCCCGCCCCGGGCGGCCGGATCGTGCTGGTGGGCATGCCGGTGGATCCGGTGCCCTTCGACATCGCCACCGCCCAGAGCCGCGGCGTCTCGCTCGAGACGGTGTTCCGCTACGCGAACGTGCACCAGAAGGCGATCGACCTCGCCGCGAGCGACGCCGTGGACCTCTCCCGCTTCGTCTCCGAGACCTTCGCCTTCGACGACTCCGTGAAGGCGTTCGAGCGGTTCCTCGAGGGCCGGCCCACGGACGTGAAGATCCAGATCGCGCTGTGAGGCGGGCCGGGCAGCGCCGCACAGCGACGGGCCGACGAGCTCGGCGCCGTCTGCCGCTACACGCTCGCCGAGCTGCCCGGCACCGGGCTCGAGGACGAGGTCGCCGATCTCGTCTGCACCGGCAAGGGCGCACTGATCTGGCTGGCGGATCTGGACGCCTGGGCGAGGGAGATGCACCGTCTGCTGCGCCCGGGCGGGCACCTGCTCCTCCTCGAGGCGCATCCGCTGGTGCCGCTGTGGGGATGGGACGCCGAGGAGGCACGGGTGCGCGCAGACCGCGGCTACTTCGCCGCCACCCACGTCAACGACACCTTCCCCGCCCGCGGCGCGGTCGAGCACCAGCGCACCCTCGCCGAGCTGATCATGACCGTGCAGGGCGCTGGGTTCGTGCTCGAGCATCTCGCCGAGCATCCCGAACCGTTCTGGCAGCCGGACGGGGAGGCGCCGGCCGCGGCCTGGGACGGACGGCTCCCGAACACGGTGAGCCTGCTCGCCCGCCGGGCCTGAGCGGCACGGTCCGAAGAAGCACGGGCCGAGGAGGCCCCGTCCGAGGGGTGCCCTGGCAGTTCCTCCCCACCAGGCCAGGGCTGACATAGCGTGCCGGGTGCTCGCACCCCCACGAACGAAGGACCTCCATGCCCGGTGACGCCACGCGGCGCGCCCTCGCCCCTCGCCTGCTCGTGCCCTCGGCCGCGCTGCTGTGGGGCCTGCACTCCTCGCTGCTGAGCCCCGCGCTCGCGCTCATCCTCGCCACGCTGTACGACGCCTCCACCGCGGACATCGGCTGGACCCTCGCGATCTACAACGCGGGCGGCTTCGTCGCCTCCCTCGTGCTGCCCGCCTGGGCGGACCGGCGCCGCACCTACCTGCCGATGCTGATGGCCGCGGGCGCGCTCACGATCGCGCTCGCCGCAGCGCTCGCTGCGGTGAGCACCCTGCCGTGGGCGACGGTCGCGCTGGTGGTGCTCGGCGGACCGGCCGGGCTCGGCACCACGATGCTGTTCGCGCACCTGCGCGATGCAGGGGCGAGCACCTCCTCGATCGTGAACACGCGCGCGATCATCTCCGCCGCCTGGATGGGCGGACCGCCGCTGGCGACCGCGATCATCGGCTGGGCAGGGGCGAAGGGGATCCTCGCCGCGCTCGTGGTGATCGCGGTGGTGAACATCGCGACCACCGCCCTCATGGTGCGGGACCGGCGCACCGCCCCGGCCGACGCCCCGGAGCCGCCCCGCAACCCGCACGCCCTCCCGCCCGGCAGCCGCCTCGCGACCCTCGTGATCATCGGCGCGTTCGTGCTGTTCCAGGCCACGAACGCGACCGCGATGACGTTCATGGCCCTGTACGTCACCGAGACGGTGGGCCTGTCGGTGATGTGGGCGGGCGTGGTGCTCGGCCTCGCCGTAGCGCTCGAGGTGCCGGCGCTGATCCTCGTGGGCCGGCTCGGGGACCGCATCTCGCACCTGCTGCTCGTCGCGGTCGGCGCGGTGCTCGCCGCGATCTACTACGCAGGCCTCGTGGTGGTCACCGAGCCGGTGCTGCTGCTCGTGCTGCAACTCCCGAACGCGCTCGGCTTCGCGGCGATCTCCGGGATCGGGCTCGCCCTGTTCCAGGACCTCGTCCCCGGGGCGGGCATGTCCACGGGCCTGTTCATGAACGCGAGGCGCGTCGGCGCGATCCTCTCCGGCCCGATCATCGCCGCCGGCGCCCTGCCCCTGATGGGACTGGGACAGCGCGGGATCTTCGCGATCTGCGCGGTGCTGACCCTGATCGGGGTCGGGATGATCCCGCTCGCGAAGCGTCTCGCGGCGAAGCCCGCGCAGGAGCCGGCCGAGGTCACCGTCAGCTGATCTGCCAGCACGTAGAACGGCCGGCCGATTGAGCTGCTGCTCAGCCTGCCGGCTGATCGATCTCTCCAGGTTCAGGCCCGCGCGGCCTTCCCGTCGGCGTCGGCCGACTCCTGTGCCTGCTGCGTCTCCTGCGCGAGGCTGCCCAGCAGGCGCAGGCGTTCGGCGCTCGGGGTGTCGGGCGCGGCGGTGTAGCCGAACATGAACCAGTCCGGGTGGGCGGGGAAGTTCATCGCCTCGTAGCCGAGCTCGAGGTCCCCGACCTCCGGGTGGCGGATGCGCTTGATGCCGGTGCGGTGGTGGCGGACGTCGTGCGCGGCCCAGCGCACCCGGAAGTCGTCGCTGCGGGTGACGAGCTCGCCGATGAGATCGGTCAGGCGCTTGTCGCGCGGGGACTGACCGGCGTAGGTGCGCATCGTCGCGACGATCCCGGAGGCGTTCTCCTCCCAGTCGGGGAAGAAGCTGCGCGAGGCGGGGCTGAAGAAGACGAAGCGGGCCGTGTTCCCGCGTGCGGCCGGATCGGAGATCACCGGGGCGTACAGCGCACGGCCGATGGGGTTCGCGGCGACGAGGTCCATGCGCCGATCTCGCACCCACACGGGGGTCGAGACCGCGTCGACGAAGCGCTGCAGGGTCTCGGGGAAGGGCTGCTCGGCCACGCGCGGGCGCCGACGGGCGGGCGGCCCCGCCGCCTCGGCGAGGTCGTGCAGATGGTCCGTCTCCGCCTCGTCCAGGTGGAGGGCGCGGGCGAGCGCGTCGAGCACCTCCGTGGAGACGCCGCGCAGGTCGCCGCGCTCGATCCGGGAGTAGTACTCGACGCTGATCCCCGTCGCCGCGGCGACCTCCTCGCGGCGCAGCCCGGGCACACGGCGGCGCGTGCCGCCGAGGATCCCCGCCTGGGCGGGGGTGATCCGGTCGCGGCGCGTGCGCAGGAAGTCGCTGACCTCAGTCCGATGGTCCATGGACACACCGTACGGGGGTGCTGCGCCGGGAGGGAGGAACCGGCAGTTCCCCCTTCACGGGGCAGTCCCGCCGGTGTCGGTTCCTGCAGGTGTCAGTCCATGCAGGTGCCGGTGTAATGCTCGAAGAGCGCCGCGCCCGCGACGTCCACCTCATCGGTCATCGCCTCAAGGACGGCGTCCATGTCCCCGGAGTCCAGCAGCGGCTGGACCTCCTCGAGATAGGCGGTCCAGGTCGCGAAGTCGTCCTCCAGATCCTCCGGGACGTCGTCCGCGACCTGGGTGAGCAGGTCCAGACGCCGGTCGATCTGCGCGGCGTCGGCCTGGCCGGGCACCACCGGTCCGTAGACCGTGGCGGCCACTTCGCTGTTCTCCGTGAGCGTGTTGCAGTACGCGGACTCGCCCCCGCCGCAGGCACCCAGCGCGAGCGTGAGCGCGAGGGCGGGGACGAGCAGAGCGGCAGCGCGGACAGAACGCAGGGCAGAGCGCATGGCAGGGACTCCTGGAAGATCGGGGAGGCGGGCCGCCCCCTGCGGCCCGCCGGACGCAGCGGTCCGTCCCGCCAGTATGCCGGTCTCAGGCCTCAGGGATCTCGCGGCCGAAGGTCTCCAGCGTGATCGCGTCGGGGTCGGGGCCGCCGCGCACCCCGGTCTCGAGCGCATCGATCCGGGCGAGCTCCTCCTCGGAGAGCGCGAAGTCG
>DAHVRS010000015.1 GCA_027322375.1 Brachybacterium sp.
GGCCGAGGGCTACGACCGGTACCTCGTCGGCGCCTGACGCCACCGGGCACCCCCTCCCGGCCGCTTGGCCGGGGCGGGGCGCCTCCACCCCCTCCGCGGGCCCGCGCCCGCAGACCTCCGGGAGGAGAGACCCATGACCGACCAGAAGACCTCTGACTCCACGGTGAGCAATGAGGACGTCATCGAGGCGATGAAGGACGTCATCGATCCCGAGCTCGGGATCAACGTCGTCGATCTCGGCCTCGTCTACGGGGTCCACGTCGAGGACGGCAACGCCGTCGTCGACATGACCCTCACCTCCGCCGCCTGCCCGCTGACGGACGTGATCGAGGAGCAGACCTTCGCGGTGCTGGACCCGATCACCGAGACGCACCGGATCAACTGGGTGTGGATGCCGCCGTGGGGCATGGAGAAGATCACCGAGGACGGCAAGGAGCAGCTCCGCGCCATCGGCTTCAACCTCTGAACCGATCTCGCCTGCCTCCGCGCTGAGACGAGACCCCCTGACCTGCACGCGCGGGCCAGGGGGTCTCGGTGCTCGTGCCCCGTGGTCGGTGCACTCGATCCGGGCGCGACGGCGTCGGTGACGAGAAGTGTCGCGCCAGGACCGATGCCGCGACGGGCAACGGTCGTGGCGCGACAAATCTCTGCGCGGTCGGCGGGTCCGTCGGCCGCGCGCCAGCCCGCCGGCCGCGGCTCAGGCCAGCAGGATCTCGGCGTCCGTCAGCTCGAGGCCGTGGGCCTCGGCGGTGCCCGCGTGGGTGAGGGCGCCCTCGTGGGTGTGCAGGCCCTTCGCGAGCGCGCCGTCGGCCCGCAGCGCTTCCCGCCACCCGGCGGAGGCGAGCTTCAGGACGTAGGGGAGGGTCGCGTTGTTCAGCGCCGCCGTCGCCGTCACCGGCACGGAGCCCGGCATGTTCGCTACGCAGTAGTAGACGGCATCGTGCACGCGGAAGGTCGGGTCGTCATGCGTGGTGGGGCGCGAGTTCTCGAAGCAGCCGCCCTGGTCGATCGCTACGTCCACGAGCACCGAGCCCGGCTTCATCTGCGCGACCATCTCATCGGTGACGAGCTTCGGGGCGCGCTTGCCCGGGATGAGCACCGAGCCGACCACCACGTCCGCCTGCTCGACCTGCTGCGCGACGTCGAGGGCGGTCGAGTAGCGGGTGAGGATCCCGCCGTGGTGCATGGTGGCGATCTGCCCGAGCCTCGCCACGTTCACGTCCATGACGGTGACGTTCGCGTGCAGGCCGTGCGCCATCATCGCCGCCTGCTCGCCCACCACGCCGCCGCCGAGGACCAGCACGTTCGCCTCGCTCGTGCCGGGCACGCCACCCATCAGCACCCCTGCCCCGCCCAGCGGTGCCATGAGGTGGTAGGCGGCGACCTGCGCGGCGAGCCGGCCCGCGATCGCGCTCATCGGCGCGAGCAGCGGCAGGGAGCGGTCCGCCAGCTGCACCGTCTCGTAGGCGATCGCGGTGGTGCCCGAGGCGAGCAGCGCCTCGGTGAGCTCCCGGTCCGCGGCAAGGTGGAGGTAGGTGAACAGGATCAGGCCCTTGCGCAGGCGGCCGTACTCCTCCGGCAGCGGCTCCTTCACCTTCACGATCATGTCTGCGCGCGCCCAGACCTCATCGGCCGTGGGCACGATCGTGGCGCCCACGGCGAGGTAGTCCTCATCGGTGACGCGGGAGCCGAGGCCGGCGCCCGTCTCCACGAGCACCTCGTGCCCGTGCGCGACCAGTGCGTGGACGCTCGCAGCACCCAGCCCCACCCGGTTCTCGTTGTTCTTGACCTCACGGGGCACCCCGATACGCATGTCCGCCCTCCAGACTGTTCACTGCTCTGCGTGGTCGCGGTCACGGCCACCCCCACAGGATGTCACCTCGGTGGTGCAGCGCGGGAACCGCTCTTGAGGCCCTTGCGCTGTGGGACCCGGCACCGTGGCGCGGAATGCACGGGACCTCACGGCGAGGCGGCCCTAGACTCGATCCGGCCCTGCCCCCGGGCCATCCCCGTCGGACAGGAGTCCCGCCCGTGATCACCGTGCACGACCTCGCCATCCGTGTGGGCGCGCGGCTGCTGATGAGCGAAGTGTCCTTCCAGGTCACCGGCGGCGACCGGATCGGCCTCGTGGGCCGCAACGGCGCCGGGAAGACCACGCTCACCAAGGTCCTCTCCGGCACTCTCGATCCCGCTGAGGGCAGCGTCGAGGTCACCGGCGAGCTCGGCTATCTCCCGCAGGACACGCACAGCGGCGAGGACACCGAGAGCGTGCTCGCGCGCATCCTCTCCGCCCGCGGCCTCGACGGGATCCTCAAGAAGCTCCGCCGCGCCGAGGAGGAGATGGGGGACATGTCCCTCTCCGAGGCCCGGCGCGAGAAGGCGATGAACCGCTACCCGCGCCTGGAGGCCGAGCTCGACGCCGCCGGCGGTTATGCGGCCGAGGCGGAGGCGAAGCGGATGGCCGCGAACCTCGGCCTGCCCAACCGCCTGCTCGAGCAGGAGCTCGGTACCCTCTCCGGCGGTCAACGCCGCCGCGTCGAGCTCGCCCGGATCCTGTTCTCCCAGGCCACGACCATGATCCTCGATGAGCCCACCAACCACCTCGACCACGACTCGATCGTGTGGCTGCGCGAGTACCTCATGAGCTACCGCGGCGGCCTCATCGTCATCAGCCACGACGTGGAGCTCGTCGAGCAGGTCGTCAACAAGGTCTTCTACCTCGACGCGAACCGCGCCGTCATCGACATCTACAACATGGGCTGGAAGCAGTACCTGCGCCAGCGCGAGGATGACGAGAAGCGCCGCAAGCGCGAGCGGGCGAACGCGGAGAAGAAGGCCACCCAGCTCACCGCGCAGGCGGAGAAGATGCGCGCGAAGGCCACCAAGGCCGTCGCGGCGCAGAACATGCTGCGCCGCGCCGAGCGGATGCTCGACGGGGTCGAGGGCGAGCGGCAGCAGGACCGGGTCGCCTCGCTGCGCTTCCCGAAGCCGGCCCCCTGCGGGAAGACCCCGCTGATCGCGGAGGACCTCTCGAAGTCCTACGGCAGCCTCGAGATCTTCACCGGCGTGGACCTCGCGATCGATCGCGGCTCGCGCGTGGTGATCATCGGGCTGAACGGCGCGGGCAAGACCACGCTGCTGCGCATCCTCGGCGGGGTCGACGAGCCCGATACCGGCCGCATCCTGCCCGGCCACGGGCTGCGCATCGGCTACTACGCCCAGGAGCACGAGACCCTGGACCTGGACCGCACCGTGCTCGAGAACATGATGACCGCCGCCTACGAGCTGCCCGAGGTCGAGGCTCGCAAGATCCTCGGCTCCTTCCTGTTCACCGGCGATGACGTGCACAAGCCCGCCCGTGTGCTCTCCGGCGGGGAGAAGACCCGCCTGGCGCTGGCCGCGCTCGTGGTCTCCAGCGCGAACGTGCTGCTGCTGGATGAGCCGACGAACAACCTCGACCCTGCGAGCCGCGAGGAGATCCTCGGGGCGCTGGCGAACTTCGAGGGCGCGGTCGTGCTCGTCTCCCACGACCCCGGCGCCGTCGCGGCCCTGGACCCGGAGCGGGTGCTCATGATGCCGGACGCCGTCGAGGACCTCTGGAACGCCGAGTACCAGGAGCTCATCGAGCTCGCCTGAGCGGTCGCTCGCACGACGGCACAGCGCGCCCTGCACAGCAGGCACTGCACGCCGGGCACTGCACGTGCCCCACCCACCGCGCGTCCCCTCCGACTCAGTGCCATGCGGCTGTACTGTTCAATACAGCATCCAGACGCCGTCACAGTCCGCTGAGCGAGAGGCCCGTCGTGTTCGTCCTGTCCTTCTCCGGCCGTCCCGGCCACGGCCGCACCACCGCGGATCCCGTCCCCGCGCTGCTCGCCGCGCTCGAGGGCCTCGACCTCGCCCGGCCCGCCGAGAGGACCGCCGGCCCTCACGCCCTCGCCCTCGCCGAGCGTGCCGAGACCGCGCTCGCGGCGCTCCTGGCCGGGCTCGAGGTGGGAGACCTCGCCGTCGGCCTCGGGATCGGTGCGGTCCAGCGCCCGCTGCCGGCCTCCGTGCGCGAGGCCGCCGGGCCCGCGATCGCCGCCGCTGAGGCGGCGCTGGCCGCGGCGCTGACCACCTCCCAGGTCCCGCTCGCCGTGCGCGCGGCCGACGCCCGCCACGCGGGCACCGCCGCCGACGTCGAGGCGGTGCTGCGCCTCGTGGGCTGGATGGTCCGCTCCCGCAGCCGTGGCCAGTGGGAGGCTGTGCGGCTCCTGCGCGAGGAGCCCGGCGCCACCCAGGCGCGCCTCGCCGAGCGCCTCGGCGTGACCCAGCAGACCGTCTCCCGGGCCGTGAAGACCAGCGGCTGGCGAGAGGAGAGCGCGGCCCATCCGCTCGCCATCCGGCTGCTGGGCATGATCGACC
>DAHVRS010000018.1 GCA_027322375.1 Brachybacterium sp.
CCTCGGCGGCGAGGCCGCGCACGGCCTGCTCGTCGTCGTGGCGGCCCAGCCGGACACGGGCGGCGACCGCGGCGGCGCTCTCGGCCGGATCGGTGGCGAGCACGGTCGCCCTCAGGCCCAGCTCGGTGGCGGGGCCGAGCATCATGCGGGCGAGCTGGCCCGCGCCGACGATGCCGATCTCGCGGGCACCGACGGCGCTCCGCTCGGGGGTCGCGGACGGGACGGGGCGGGGAGAGGTCTCGGACACGGCCGCCAGTGTACGAGCCTCAGCCGCGCGAGCGCGGTCGGCGCCGCACCACGGACCCCTGCGGGAGCGAGTCGAAGTCATCGCCGGCGCGGGCGCCGGGCACGCCGCTCGGGGTCATGTCGGAGCGCGGGCCGCGGGCGCGCCAGCCCACCCTTCCCTCGCGCGGGGCGCGGGTGCCGAGCATCGTCTCCACGTCGTGCTCCCCCTCCTCGCCGGGGGCGGAGATGAGGAAGACGCCGAAGGTTGCGGGGTTCTCGGTGAGCAGCTCGAGACGGCCGCCGTCATCCTCGACGAGGGTGCGGGCCAGGGCCAGGCCCACGCCGGTCCCGCGCGAGCTGCGCCCGGAGACGGAGCGCTCGAAGATGCGCGCGCCGAGCTCGGGATCGATGCCGGTGCCCTCGTCAGAGACCTCCACGACAGTGGAGTGCTGGTTGCGGCGCACCTTGACGGTGGTGCGGCCGCCGCCGTGGACGAGGGCGTTCTCGATGAGGGTCGCGACGACCTGGGTGAGCGGACCGGTCGAGCCCCACACGGCGGCGCTGCGCGGGACGAGCACGCGCAGCTCGCGCCCGGCACGGCGGTAGGCCGGGGACCATTCCTCGCTCTGCTGAGTCAGGACGCTGCGCAGCTCGACGACACCGGGGGTGCGGCGCTGCGAGGAGCGGGGCGCGTTGATGAGGTCGTGGACCACCTCGGTGAGCCGGTCGATCTGCTCGAGGGAGATGCGGGCTTCCTCCCGCACCCACTCCTCGGAACTGGTGGCGAGGATCTCGTCCAGGCGCATCGATAGCGCGGTCAGCGGGGTGCGCAGCTGGTGGGACGCGTCGGAGGCGAGGCGGCTCTCCGCCTCGAGGCGCTCGTTGAGCATCGCCCCGGAGCGGGTGAGCTCCTCAGCGACGTCGTCGATCTCGGAGATGCCGGAGGGCTGCCAGGGTCCGCGCGAGCGGCCCGAGCCCATCTCCTCGGCGCGGCGGCTCAGACGGGCGAGCGGCATCGAGATCCGCTGCGCCTGCCACAGGGCGACGGAGACGCCGATCGAGAGGGCGGCCAGGCCCGAGACGGTGATGAGCACCCAGGCGCTCGCGGTGTGGGCGCGGACGTCGGACTGCGGGATGAACACGGTGACGGCCTGCCCGGAGGCGCCGTTGGTGTTGGTCTTGACCGCGTCGGGGCCCGGATCCGGGCCGGCCGTATAGGTCACGCCGTCATAGACCACCGAGACGGTGATGTGCAGATCGGTCTGCTCATCGACGCGGCGCTGCAGGAGCGCCTCATCGATGTCTCCGCCCTCCTGCAGGCGTGTCTCGGTGTCCACACGGACCCGGTCCACGATCTGGTTCGCCTGGTTGGCGAGGGTCTGCCGGTTCAGCTGCAGCCAGGAGTAGCCCAGCGGGATGCCCAGCATCATCACGGCCAGCAGCACGGTGATGATGGTGGCCTGCAGCACGCGCTGCCGCACGGGTCAGCTCTCCGCGCCGGTCTCGAAGCGGAAGCCGACTCCTCTCACCGTGGTGATGCGGCGAGGATCCGTGGCGTCGTCGCCGAGCTTGCGGCGCAGCCAGGAGATGTGCATGTCGAGAGTCTTCGTGGAGCCCCACCATTCAGCGCCCCACACCTCCCGCATGAGGTCATCGCGGGTGACGACGCTGCCGGACTCGCGCACGAGCACGGTGAGCAGGTCGTACTCCTTCGCGGAGAGGCTGAGCTCCTCGCCGTCGGCGTAGGCGCGGCGGGCAGAGACGTCCAGGGTGACGCCGTTGACGTCGTAGCTGTCGCCCGCGTCCTCCGCCGCCTGTGAGCGCCGCATGAGGGCGCGGATGCGCGCCTGCAGCTCGCCGAGCCGGAAGGGCTTGGTGACGTAGTCGTCAGCCCCTGCATCGAGCCCGACCACGGCGTCGACCTCATCGGCGCGCGCGGTGAGGATGAGGATCGGGGACTCGAGCCCGCCCTTGCGCAGGCGCCGGGCGACCTCGAGGCCGTCGAGGTCGGGCAGGCCGAGGTCGAGGATGACGAGGTCGATCGGCTCCGGTCCCGCGGCGATCGCGAGCGCGTCCATGCCGCGGGAAGCCCGCGTCACGTCATAGCCCTCACGGTCCAGCGCACGGGAGAGAGGTTCGGCGATGGCCGAGTCGTCCTCGACGAGCAGTAGTCGTGTCACGCGATCCATCCTACGACGAGGCCTGCAGGGTCCTGCCGACGCCGGAACGGCGCGGGCACTCCCCCATCATCACAGGTCCGCGCTCGCGGCGCGGACCTCGGTCGGTCCGGGCGGGCCGGAAGAGGCAGCTCTCCCCTGCTCGCGGGCCGAGCTCACAGGCCGAGGTCCAGCGGGGCAGAACGGCCACGACGCATCTCCTGGACCTGTACGGCCCCGATGCCGTGCAGTTCGACCTCGTCGGCCTCCCCGAAGGCGAAACCGCCGGGCAGGGCCTGGGAGATCGCCTCGGCGGTCTCCGCATCCACGAGCACCGCACCGGGCCGGGCGACAGACTCCATGCGCGCGGCGAGGTTCACGATCGGACCGAAGACGTCGCCGTAGCGGGAGAACATCGAGCCCCAGGCGAGCCCCACACGGGCCGGCGGGAGGTCGGAGTCCTCGGTGAGGATCTCGGCGAGGGTCATCGCGATCTGGGCGCCGTCCTCGGGCGTGTCGGCGAGGAACATGATCTCGTCGCCGACGGTCTTGACGACCCGGCCGCCGCCTACGGAGATGATGTCGCGGCCCAGCTGCTCGAAGCGGCCCACCATGGCGGCGAGCTCGGCGCCGGGCATGTCCTGGGCGAGCCGGGTGAACTGCACCAGGTCCGCGAAGCCGACCGCGCGCTGGAGCGGGAAGAGCTCGTCGGTGTCGCGGTGCAGCACCTCGCTGCCGGCGCGAGCCACATAGGCGGCGAGCTGGCGGCGGAAGGTGTAGATGACCTGCGATTCGAAGATCTCCAGCAACTCCGGGACGGAGTCGAGCATCTGCTGACGGGCCTCAGCATCATCGAGGCCGTCGGCGTGCTTCGCCTCGTCCACGAGCGCCTCGGTGATCCACATCGCCAGGCGCCCCATATGGAAGCCCATCCCCCGCGAGATGCTCGCGAAGAGGCGCTCGCTGAGCACGCCCTCCTCGACCATCGCGGAGAGGTCGCCGATCGCGTAGGCATCCTCGTCGGTGAACACGACGGTGTCCTCGTCCACGGGGGTGAAGCCGAGCGAGCGCCAGTACACGGAGGTGAGCCGCTCGGGGATGTCCTGGGTGCGGGCGAGGTCGCTGCGGGAGTACTTGCGCGGCCCCTGCAGCAGGACACGCTCGAGGGCGCCGACGCTGCGGCGCACGGCAGCGAAGCGCCGGTTCAGCTCGAGGATCTCGCGGTCGTCGATCGAGCCGCGACCCTCCTCCTCACGGGAGAGGTCCGGCAGCTCGGCGGTCTCCACGGAGACCGCGTCACGGCGCGCGCTCGCCTCCGCCTCGCGACGGGCAGCATCCTCCGCGTCCAGGCCGGTGCCCTCCGCGTCCGGGCGCTGCTCCGCCTCATGGGCGTGCGCGGACGCGCTCTCCGCGGGGTCGGTCGCGCGGTCCAGATCCTCCATGCCTCCGGTCACCTGGCGTGCTCCTCCTGTCCGATGCCCCGGGCATCGTCCGCTGCGCCCTGGTCGGGATCCACCGGCCGCAGATGTCTCACGTCCCCGACGTCCACGGCGACACTCTCGCCTCCTTCGAGCTCGACCACGAGGCGGCCGAACTCATCCACCGAGCGCGCGACACCATGGAGGGAGGGAGCCTGCGCTCGCCCTGTCCGGTCCTCCCCGAGGGGGTCGACCCGCACCGCTCGCTCGAATGTGAGGCACGACACAGTGTAGCGGTCGAAGGTGCCCGCCAGAACACCGTCTCCCCCTGCGGACTCGAGGGCCGCGAGCTCCGCGACCAGGGCGCGCGCGAGCGCTGCGCCGAGCGCCGCATCCAGGCCCTCCTCGTCAGCCACCGGGCCGGGGCGCACGCCGCCGGGGCCGCGCAGCCAGGCGGCGCCGGGCACGGGAGAGGCGGCGAAGTTCATCCCGATGCCGAGCAGGACATGGTCCGCCCCGCGCGCCTCGAGCAGGATCCCGCCCAGCTTGCGGCCGCTCTCGGTGTGCAGATCATTGGGCCACTTCAGGCCCAGCCGCTCGCCGTCCGCGCCGAGGACCTCGCCGATCGCGGCGAGCGCGGCGAGGCCCGCGGCATGCGCGAACCAGCCGCGGCGCTGCGGGGGCAGCGAGGTGCGGTGCACATGGGTGAGGGAGAGGCTCGCCCCCTCGGGGCTCTCG
>DAHVRS010000056.1 GCA_027322375.1 Brachybacterium sp.
TGCGCGATGCGCCGGACGCCCCTGCTCTCCTCGCGACCGACGACGATCTCTGGACCCGCCTGGTCACCCCGTCGGTCTCCGTGGTCCACCAGCCGGTGCGCGCCACCTCCCGCGCCGCCGCCCGCATGCTCGGCCAGCGGATGGAGAATCCTGAGGAGGAGCCCTCGACGACGCTGCTGCGCTCGAGGATCATCGAGAGAGAGTCCACCCGCCCGAAGGAGTGAGGACCATGGCAGTCATCGCGATCGCCGGAGTCACCGGAACGCTGGGCCGCAGCGTCTGCGAGCTCTCCCGCTCCTGCGGCGCTCGCCGTGGCTCCCGTGCCGCTCGCGGGGCGAGAGCAGTGAGCGGGCACTGACAGATACGGCAGAACGGCATACGCTTACCCGCATGACTGCACCGACCCGCCGCATCGGCTCCCTCACCGTCTCCGCCCTCGGCCTCGGCGCCATGCCCCTGTCGATGGGGCGCGGCGAGCCCGCCCCGCACGACCGCGCGATGGCGACGATCCACGCCGCCCTCGACGCCGGCATCACCCTGCTCGACACCGCGGACATCTACGCCCCCAGCTGGGACACGATGGGCCACAACGAGCAGTTCGTCGGCGAAGCGCTGCGCAGCTGGAGCGGGGACGCCTCCACCATCACGGTCGCGACCAAGGGCGGGATCACCCGCTCCGCAGAGGGCGGCGGCCGCGATGGCTCGCCGGCCTACCTGCGCCGCGCCCTGGAGAAGTCCCTCACGGCGCTGGGCCGCGACAGCGTGGACCTCTACTACTGGCACCGCCCCGACCGCACGATCCGCTACGCCGAGGCCGTCGAGGCGCTCGCCGCCTTCCAGCAGGAGGGACTGATCCGCGAGATCGGCATCTCCAACGCGAACGTCGAGGAGATCGACGTGGCCCGCGACGTGCTCGGCGACGGCGGGCTCGCGGCCGTGCAGAACGAGTTCTCCCCGACCTTCTTCCACACCAGCCGCGGCGAGCTCCGCCATTGCGGCGAGCACGGCATCGCCTTCCTGCCCTGGTCACCGCTGGGCGGCACCGGCGGCGGCGCGGCCTCGGTGGGGGAGCGGTTCCCGCAGATCGCCCGGATCGCAAAGGCGCATGGCGTGAGCCCGCAGCAGGTGGTCCTCGCCTGGGAGATCGGGCTCGGCGACCATGTCATCCCGATCCCCGGCGCGAGCCGTCCCGAGTCGATCACGGACTCCGCCGCGGCGATGACCCTCGCCCTCACGGATGAGGAGCGGGCGGAGCTCGACCAGATCATCGCGTGACGCGGCAGTCATCTCCGTTGCCGGGGCGGGCGCGGCGGGCGTAGCGTTGCCGCGTCCACCACGGCGAAGGAGATGAGCATGCGCGAGCAGCGTGCAGGAAGCGGGGCGGCCCACGGGGCCTGCTCGGTGTGACCTCGTCGCGCCCACCTTCCACTTCTGCATGCCAGGACTTTCGATGCTCACCCTTACCGAATCCCAGATCCGCACGTCCTTCGTCAACGCCTCTCAGGGCGAGGCGAAGCGGGCCCTGCTGCCTGACCTCGACCAGATCGACTTCGAGTCGCTCGATTATCTCGGCTGGCAGGACGCCAAGAAGCCCCGCAACCACTACATCGCCCTCGAGCTCGACGACGACATTGCCGTGCTGCTGCTGCGCGGCCCCGAGAACCCGCCGGCGAAGAAGCTGCTGTGCGCGTGGTGCGAGGACATCGTCGACGGCGTGCACGCGGCGAGCTTCGTCGCCCCGCTCGCGGGTGCCTCCGGCCGACGGGGCAACACCGTGGGCACGGCGATCTGCGCGGACTTCCGCTGCTCGCGCAATGTGCGCCGTGCCCCGAGCGCCTTCGAGGTCCGCACGGAGGACCCTGCGCTGCTCGCCTACCACCGCGAGCAGAAGATCGAGGGGCTGCGCGAGCGGTCCACCGCCTTCGTGCGCAGCCTGCTCAGCCGCAGCTGAGATCCACCACGACGTCCGCCCGGCCGCGGGTCGCCGCGACCAGGCGGGC
Organism: Brachybacterium sp.; assembly: GCA_027322375.1. Classification (GTDB taxonomy): domain Bacteria; phylum Actinomycetota; class Actinomycetes; order Actinomycetales; family Dermabacteraceae; genus Brachybacterium. The sequence continues at coordinate 2,001 of DAHVRS010000056.1, forward strand.
GTTGTTCTCATCGGGCCCGAGCGCCCACTCCCGCGCCGCGCGGGGATCCTTCCCGAAGCGCTCATGTCTCGCGATCAGCCGTTCGTGTCTGACCGATTCAGGCACCGACACGAACCACCGCGCATCCAGCAGTGCACTGACCTGCGCGAACGGCCCGTCGTCACACAGCAGGTAGTTCCCTTCCGTGATCACGAGCGGCACGTCCGCCTGCACCTCGATCGCGCCGGCGAGCGGCTGCTCGAGCTCCCGCTCGAACATCGGTGCCCATATCGGGGGATCCGAAGGCCGGACCGTCCGCAGCCTCTGCAGCAGCGCCACGTACCCGCGCGCATCGAACGTGTCCGGCGCCCCCT
>DAHVRS010000069.1 GCA_027322375.1 Brachybacterium sp.
CCGCTCCTGGATGCGGCGCAGGACGCCGAGGACGACTGACACCCGATGCGCATCAAGCTCACGCTGCGCCGGCCCGAGGACCGGATGACGGACCTCGAGGTCACGGCCGACGCCACCGCGACCGTCGCTGACGTCGCCGGCGCGCTCTACCTCGCCGACCCGCTGCGCAACGAGGTCGAGGCCCCGGAGGGGCTGACCCTCCAGGTCCAGGACCCCGGGGCGGGCCCCGGGGCGCAGGGCGTGCGCTCCCTGGACCGCGAGATCGACCTGATCCAGGCCGGGCTGCGCTCCGGCAGCATCGTCTCGATCGCCCGCTCCTCGGCCGAATACACGACCAAGGCCGAGTCGCGCGGCGCCGCGGTCGCGCTGCTGCGCGTTCTCTCCGGACCGGAGGCCGGGCGAGAGTTCCCGCTGCCCACCGGCTCCTCCGTCATCGGCCGCGAGGGCGACCTCGACATCCGCATCGCCGATCCGATGCTCTCCAAGCGCCATGCACGGCTGAACGTCGGCGACACGATCGAGGTCGTGGACCTGAACTCCTCCAACGGCGTCGTCATCGGCGGAGAGCAGGTGCAGCGTGCCGTCGTCGGCCCCGCGGACACCGTCCTCATCGGGCAGACCACCTTCTCCGTCATCGCCCTGCACCGCCTGGGCGGCACCGCCCCCAACTCCCCGGTCGTGGAGTTCAACCGCTCCCCGCGCGTGGTCCCGCGCTTCCCATACCGGCCCCTGAAGGCGCCCACCCCGCCGAAGGAGCCGCAGCCGCAGTTCTTCCCGATCTTCATGCTCTTCGCCCCGATCCTCATGGGCGGACTCATGTTCTCGGTGACGCGAAGCCCGTTCTCCCTCATGTTCGTGTTCATGATGCCCCTCATGGCCACGGCCGGTTATCTGAACCGCAAGTACCAGCAGAAGAAGATCCTGGCGCGGCAGATCGAGACCTTCGAGGAGGGGCTCGCCGCGCTCAAGCGCCGCGTCACCGCCGCGCAGGATCTTGAGCGTGCGGTGCGCCTGGTGGAGACCCCGTCGGCCGCGGACACCGTCGACGCCGCGTTCCGGCTGGGCCGGCTGCTGTGGACCCACCGGCCCGAGCACGACGCCTTCGGCACGGTCCGCCTCGGGCTCGGCGTCGCCGAATCCCGGGTGGGCATCGAGATGCCGGGGGAGAACGACGCGATACCCCTCTACTACGACATGCTCGACGACATGCACGAGGAGTACCGGCTGATCGCCGGTGTGCCCGTGGTCGCCGATCTCCGCTCGAGCGGGAACATCGGCGTCGCCGGCGGCGGCGACGGGGCCGCCGGGGTCGCGCGCGGCCTGGTCACCCAGCTCTTCGCGCTCCACTCCCCGGCGGAGCTCGCGCTCGCCGCGATCACCTCGCGCTCCAGCCGCGAGGACTGGGAATGGCTGAAGTGGCTGCCGCACACCTCGAGCCCCCACTCGCCGCTGCCCGGTGATCACCTCGCCGACACCCCCGGCCGCGGCACCTCCCTCCTCTCCCGCGTCGAGGAGCTCATCTCTCAGCGCTCCGGGGACGCACCGCCCCAGCTGCGCACCCGGCTCACCCCCGACATCACTTCCGAACCGCCGCTGCCGCCCGAGCCCGTCACCCCGAGCCTCGTCCTCATCATCGAGGACGATGCCCCCGTGGACCGGGCACGCCTGGTGCGCATCGCCGAGCGCGGCCCTGACGTGGGCGTGCACGTGATCTGGTGCGCCTCGAACGTCGCCGCGCTGCCGGCCGT
>DAHVRS010000084.1 GCA_027322375.1 Brachybacterium sp.
GGACCAGCGACGCGGCCCAGTCCGGGTCGAGGTCGCGGTACTGCTGCCATTCGGTCGCGAGCACCACGAGCTCCGCGCCGCGCAGGGCGCTGGCGAGATCGGGCTCGACCTCGGCGGTGGGGAGACGCCGGGCGGTGGCGAGCAGCGCGGCCGGGTCGGTGATCCGCACCTGCGCCCCGGCGAGGAGAAGGCGCTCAGCGACCTCCAGAGCCGGGGAGTCGCGGATGTCGTCGCTGTCGGGTTTGAAGGCGGCGCCGAGCACGGTGATGCGTCGGCCCTGGAGGCCACCGAGCATCTCGGCGGCGAGGTCGACCACGCGGGTGCGTCGGCGCTGGTTGATCGCGTCGATCTCGTGGAGGAAGCTGAGCGCCTCCCCCACCCCGCGCTCCTCGGCGCTCGCGAGGAAGGCGCGCAGGTCCTTGGGCAGGCAGCCGCCGCCGAACCCGATCCCGGCGCGCAGGAACCGCGAGCCGATCCGCTCATCCATCCCGATCGCGCGGGCGATCTGGGTGACGTCGCCGCCGACCGTCTCGCACACCTCCGCGATCGCGTTGATGAAGGAGATCTTCGTGGCGAGGAAGGCATTGGCAGAGACCTTCACGAGCTCGGCGGTCTCGAAGTCCATCACCAAGCGCGGCATGCCGAGCGCGAGAATCCGCTCGTAGACCGCATCGAGCAGGGCGACCTGCTCCGCGGCGCCGGGCGCGACGGGGTCGGCGAGGCCGTAGATGATGCGATCGGGGCTGAGGCTGTCCCGTACGGCGAAGCCCTCGCGGAGGAACTCCGGGTTCCACAGCAGACTGACCCCGTCCACCGCGCTGAGGCGTGCGGCAAGGCTGCGCGCGGTCCCGGCAGGGACGGTGGACTTGCCGACGACCAGCGTCCTCGCACCGGCGCGGGCGGGCAGCACCGCGGCGAGCGCCTCGACGGCGGCCTCGAGGTGGGAGAGGTCCGCGCCGTGCCCGTCGGTCCGCTGCGGGGTGCCCAGGCCCAGGAAGTGCACCTCGGCATCCGCGATATCGGCGTAGTCGGTGGTGAAGCGGAGCCGCCCGGAGGCGAGCCCCTGAACGAGCAGGTCGGCGAAGCCGGGCTCGTGGAACGGTGCGTTGCCGGCCTGCAGTGCTGCGACGCGGTCCGGGTCGATGTCGAGCCCGGTGACGTCGTGGCCGAGCTCGGCGAGCGCCGCGGCGTGGACCGCCCCGAGATACCCGACTCCGATCACGGAGATCCTCATGCTGTGCTCCCTCCGATGGGGCGCCCGGCGTGCCCGGGCCGCCGCTCCCAGCCTGCGCTCAGGAGGTGGCCTCCAGGTGTCCGCGAGGCGGCGGGCCAGAGAGGACCTGGCGGACGCGCGGGGGGCCGTGCGGTGAAGGCCCGACGCGCGGAGACCGACGGCGAGGACCAGGCCGGTGCGCCAGGAGCGGAACCGGTCCGCGCCCCCTCCCCACCCCGCACCCCGCGACGTACAGTTTTCAAGTAACGGCGGCCCGCGTGGACCTCACGCCCGAGCCGCAGCCGAGCCCCGGACGGAGACCCCATGAGCACCACCCCCGCGATCCAGCCCCTCGGCGGTGCTGCCGCACCGCTGATCACCGTCGACGTGTGGACGGACGTGGTGTGCCCTTGGTGCTACATCGGCGAGTCCCGCCTGCACGATGCGATCGAGGCGGAGGGCCTGACCGGTCAGGTCGCGATCCGCGCCCACTCCTTCGAGCTCGATCCCACCTCCCCCACCGGCGCGGTGAAGGACAATGTCGCCCATCTCGTCGAGGCGAAGGGGATGCCGGAGGAGAAGGTGCGCGAGACGGAGGCGCAGATCCAGCAGATGGCGCAGGAGATGGGCCGCGAGTACGTCACCGGGCGCCCCATGGCGAACACGCGCGGCATCCATCGGGTGATGCAAGCGCTCGCAGAGGCACGCGGATCCGAGGCCGCCACCGACTTCTTCATGGAGCTCCAGCGCGGCTACTTCACCGGCGCCACGAACCCCTTCGAGGCCGAGACGGTCATCGCCCGCGCGGTCGAGGCCGGGCTCGAGGAGTCGGCAGCGCGGGAGGCCCATGCGGGCACGACGCACGATGACGCGGTCGAGGCGGAGGTGCGCGAGGCCGTCTCGATGGGCGCCCGCGGCGTGCCGTTCTTCCTGTTCGACGACAAGTACACGGCACCGGGCGCCCTGCCCACGGACGCCTTCCGCCAGGCGCTGCGCCAGATCGCGGAGGAGGCTCGGGCGTCTCGGGTCACGGTCCTCGGCGGCGGGGAGTCCTGCGCGGCCGACGGCACCTGCGATTGAGCTTTCGCCTCAAGGCACCTTCACGGACAGCAGAGCCGGTGCACCCATGACGGGCGCACCGGCTCTGCGGTGTTCAGGCAGCGCTGTCCGGCCTATGCCGTGCTGCGTGTCAGCGGGCGAGGAGGTCCTCGGTGGTGGTGCCGGGCAGCGAGAGGGTGACGGGGGTGCCCCACGGGTCAGTGACGGTGAGGGAGCGGCCGTCGTCGGCGAAGTCGAGTCCGGCGCCGCGCAGGCGGGTGGCGAGGGCGTCGAGGTCCTCGCGGCCGGGCAGGGTGATCGCGACGTCGGCGAGGCCGAGCGAGGTCGCGCGGGGGCCGGCCCCGCGGCTGTTCCACGAGTTCATGGCGACGTGGTGGTGGTATCCACCGGCGGCGGCGAAGACCGCGCCGGGGTGACTGCCGGAAGTGGCCTCGAAGCCGAGGGTGTCGACGTAGAAG
>DAHVRS010000088.1 GCA_027322375.1 Brachybacterium sp.
GCGGCCGCTCCTGGTCGAGGCGTCCGACGCGCAGGGCATGCCTGTTTATCACACGAATGTGCTGATGAGCGTGGGGACGGAGGTCGCGCTGGTGGGCAGCAGCATGATCCGCGATCCGGCAGATCGCGCCCGGCTGCTCAGTGCACTGAGCGAGAGCGGGCGGGACGTGGTGGAGCTGACCGAGGAGCAGGTGCGCGGCTTCGCCGGGAACAGTCTCGAGGTCGCTGGGCGCTCGGGGCGGGTGCTCGTGATGTCCCGCCGCGCGGAGCGGCTGCTCACTCCTGCGCAGCGCCGACGCATCGAGGCCTCCTGCCCGATCCTCTCGGTGCCGGCGCCGACGATCGAGGCGGCGGGCGGCTCGGTGCGCTGCATGATCGCGGGCATCCACCTGCCGCTGCGGGCGCGGCCCGGTCTCGTTGCCTCCCTTCCTGGACCCGGGTACCGTCAGCTCACCTGTGACACGAGCGACGACGAGGTGGATCGTGAACGAGGCGAGACCGTCCCGGCGGGTCCCTGAGCGGAGTCCGATGTGACCACGATCAGCTGGTCACCGACGGATTCCGTGTATCAGACGCAGCTGCTGCGCGCCCATGAGGAGCTGCGCAGCGGGGCGGAGCCGTCGGCCGAGTCCTGGCCGGTGCGTGCCCCCGTGCTCGCGTCCTGGCGGCGCTCCCTCGCCACGGTTCCTGCGGCCGACAGCGCAGTCCTCAAGGGTGAGGCGCTCGCCTCCGCGCGACGCGCCCACCCCTTCTCCTCTCTGCTCCCGCTGCTGCGCTCGAGGCTCATCGACCCGGCCGTGGAGGCAGGGCTGATGGTCGCGCTCGGTGATGCGCAGGGCAGGCTGCTGTGGGTGGAGGGCAGGAGACAGCTCATCTCCCGCGCGGACGCGATGGGCTTCGCCGCGGGCGCGGACTGGTCCGAGCAGGCGATGGGCACGTCCGCACCGGGCCTCGCGCTCACCACCGCGGCGCCGATGCAGGTGGTGGGGGCGGAGCACTTCCATGAGGCGGTGCATCCGTGGAGCTGCAGCGCGGTGCCCGTGCGGGATCCGCGCACTCGGGCGACGATCGGCGTCCTGGACGTCACCGGCACTGCGGAGGCGGTCTCTCCACTGGTGCTGCCGCTGCTCGAGGCGACCGCTCGGGCCGTCCAGGAGGAGCTCGCCGCCCAGCCGCCCCTCTCCCCCACTGCGCCGGCGGATCTGCTGCTCACCGGCCGCAGCGCCCCGCAGCTGCGGATGGGATCGCGCAGTCTCGAGCTCAGCGGGCGTCATGCCGAACTGCTGACCGTGCTGCACCTGGAGCGGGATGGGATCCGGGCGGTGGAGCTCGCCGAGGAGCTTCACGGCACGGCGTCCGCCGAGGGGACGGTGCGGGCGGAGGTGGTGCGGCTGCGGAAGGTGCTCGAAGCGGCGGGTGGCCCGGGCATCGCGTCGCGGCCGTACCGGGTGCAGGGCCTGATCGACAGCGATCTGCTGCGGACCCGTGACGCGCTGGACCGCGGCGATGTGGACGCGGCGCTGAGGCACTGGGCCGGGGATCTGCTGCCTGAGTCGGAGGCTCCGGTGATCCGTCGTCTTCGTGCTCATCTGGGTGATCATCTGCGCGAGCTGCTGCTGGAGAGGGGGACCTCTGCGCAGCTGTGGAGCTTCGCGCAGCGCCCAGAAGCCGCCCATGACCTGGAGATCCTCATGGAGATCCTGCGCCACGCTCCTGCGGACGCGCCGGAGCGCACGGCTGCTGCCACCCGGGCACGCCACCTGCGTGGCGAGACGGACTGAGCAGAGAGCGCACCGCTCCCACCGCTTCGCGGTTGTCCACAATCGTGGCGATCGAGATGCCTCGGCGTGCACTCCCCCGCCACCGTGGGCATGATCTGTCCCACCCGGTTGGCCCTCCCTCATGCCCCGACGCCTCCTCAGCGCCGCCGCCACGAGCGCCCTCATGCTCAGTTCTCTCGCCGCCTGCGGCGCCCCCGCCCGAGAGACCGTCTCCACT
>DAHVRS010000092.1 GCA_027322375.1 Brachybacterium sp.
CAGCTCAGTCTCCTTGGGCGACTCCACCCGTTCCCGACTCGCGGCCACGGCGACGCGCACCTTCTTGATGCCCGGGTAGGAGGTGGCGGCGTCGACCTGGTCGCGCAGCGTCGCCAGCGTGATGATCGGCTGGTCGGTCGAGTTGGCCACGAGTGCGTCAGAGACTTGGATCAGCGCAAGTGGGCTCAACGTCTTGGCCAGGCCGCAGAGCAGGTCGAGGGGGCTCGGCATGAAGAGGCCCCGGGAGCGGACCCGGGCCGTGGTGCGTCGGCGATGGACCCGCACATGCGGGCCGAGTCGCTGGCGCATGACCGGCGGAATCGTCACGTGAATACTGGAGAGCTCGGCATAGCGCTGATTCATGGGGAGCGGCAGGTCGAGCAGCTCCGCCGCGGTGACGTGGCTGATCAGCGCTTTCGGGCAGAGCTGTCGCTGGAGCACGGTAGCGACGCGGTGGAGTGGGGCAGGTGCTGAGGCGAGGGTGAGATACCCGGGAATGGGTTCGACGAACTCCTCCGAGGCGAGCCGGCGCGGATGCACGCCCCGCTTCAGCAACAGTGCGCGGGAGAGCAGGCTGCTGGCGGGCGGGGTCCATCTCGGAGGCATACGGCGACCGTAGGTACGGACGCCTCCCGGCGCCCCTCCCTGGTCCCCGTTGTGGATGGACGCACTCTGTGGAGAGCGGTCTGTGGATCAAGGCTCGGGGAGGGACGGATCGACCCCACCACTCACGGCTCTGCCCGCCCTGCTTCCAGTAACGGAAGCTCAGCGGGCAGAACCGCAGAGGGGATCGCATGGGCAACGGCCAGGTCGAGGGGTGGGCGAAACGGGACTGGGGCCAGCACAGACTCGGGCGCCTCAGATGCGAGGGAGCCAGCATCGGACTCGGGCGCGGTAGCGCTCGTACTCCTGCCCGAACCGCTCGGCGAGGTCACGCTCCTCCGGGGGACGCACGAGCACGTGCCACAGCACCCCGCCGGCGACGGCATAGAGGAGCACCATCCAGGAGCCAAGGATCAGGCCCACGCCCGCGCCCTGCGCGATGCCCGCGACCGCCATCGGGTTCCGGATCAGGCGGTACGGGCCGGCGATCACCAGGTGGTGGGCCATCGCGCCGGGCAACGGGGTGCCCCGCCCGAGCTGCGCCATGGTCACGGCGGACCACACGCCGAGCGCGCTCGCGGCGATCACCAGCACGATTCCCGCGACGCTCAGCCCGCTCGTGGCCGTCGGCGGCAGGTCGAGGGAGAGGCCCCATCTCCGCTCCGCGAACGCGATGGGACCCGGAATGACCAGCAGGAACAAGGCCCAGAAGGCGAGCATCTGGGCGAGCGTTGCGAGCAGCGGGACGCTGCCCTCGGTGCGTCGGGCGGGACGGAACGCCATCGGCCCCACCATCGCGCGCTCCACAGGAATCCGTCCCCACAGCAGCAGCATCGCCGCGCTCAAAGACCCGGCCGAGGCGCCAATCATCGCGAGCGCACCGGCTCCCGCCAACCCGGTCACGGTCGCGTATCCGACCATGCCGAGGGTGACCAGAAGAGTCCAAGGTGTCACCACGGCCACAGCCCAGCGCAGTCCTGCTGCCGCGAGAGCCGAGGCGAGCACGAAGAGCGGCAGGTCGAGCACGGCGGTCCACAGCGGATCGAGCCCGCCCAGGGTGGCGTGCCGCACCACCGGCACGGTCGGGACGAGGATCCACCACAGCGCCCCAGCGAGAGCCTGCACGGCGAAGTAGAGGCGGCCGACCGCACGGGGCGCGTCGATCGGGAGTCTCGGGGAGGGCACGGGAGCACGCTACCCCGGCCGCTGCACACGGAAATGCCCGCTGTGCTTCCACTATCGGAAGCACAGCGGGCAGAACCGCGAAATACACCTCAGGCCAGGTCGGCGAGGGCCTCGAAGCGGGCGAGGCGCTCACGGTAGTAGTCCTGGTTCTCGAGCACGGGCTCGACGCGGGTGAGGACGGGCGCCTCGGCGACGGCGACGCCGGGGGCGGCCTGCTCGAGGGCCATCACGGCCGCGCCGCGCATGGTGGAGCGGGAGACGGCGACGTGGTCGATCGGCATGGCGAGCGCGTCGGAGAGCAGGTGCAGCCAGCCGGGGATCGCGCCGGTCATGCCGCCGGAGAGCACGATCCGCTCGGGCTCGCCGCCGGCCTCCTTCATCTGCTCAGCGATGCGCAGGAACGACAGGGCCACGCCCTCCATCGCGCCGCGCAGCATGTCCTTCCAGGTGGTGGACGCGCCGACGTTCGCGAACACGGCCCGGGACGAGCCGCGCCACTTGGTGCCGCGCTCGCCGGAGAAGAACGGGATCACCAGCGGCGTGCCCGGGGAGGGCGGGCCGGAGAAGAGGGTCTCGGTGTCGGTGTCGCCGATGTCGAAGGGCATCGCGAGCTCGTTGCGGCACCAGTCCAGGACGCGTCCGCAGTCGCTCATCGCCGAGCCGACCAGGGTGCGGCGCTGGTCCACGCGGTACGCCCACAGCCCGGTGGGGAGGGTGGGGATCTCGGTGTCCAGGAGCTGACGGATCGCGCCGGAGGTGGCGGTGGAGATGCCCCAGGTGCCGGTGCCGAGCGCGCCGATGCCGAGGTTCGCGGCGAGGCCGTCGCCGATCACGGGCAGCCACACGGCGTCGCTGAGCTGCGGGAACTCGGCGGCGAGCGGGGTGCCGCCCACGGGCAGGGCGTCGTCGGGGTCGATCGCGGGGCCCATCATCGACTCGTCCACGCCCACGGCCTCGAGCAGCTCGGGGATGTACTGGCCGGTGCGTCGGTCGATCATGCCGGACCAGGCGGCGGAGGCGGTGCCGAGCGCGGGCGTGCCCAGCAGCTTGAAGGCGACGTACTCGCCGAGCGCCATGAACCGTGCGGTGCGGGCGAAGATCTCCGGCTCCTCCTTGCGCAGCCACAGCAGGCGGGGCGCGGTGTAGGAGGAGTGGAGGCGGGCGCCGGTGCGCTCGTGCAGGTCATCGACGTCGACGCGGGAGGCGAGCTCGCTCACCTGGGCGTGGCAGCGGGTGTCCGCGTAGGTGATGCAGGGGGTCAGCGCGTTGCCGGACCTGTCGACGGCGACGAGGGAGGAGGCGAAGGTGTCGAAGCCGATTGCGCGCACCTGCCCGGGCAGGTCGCCGTCGCCGAGGACAACCGCGAGGCAGGCGCGGATCTCCTCGACGATCTGATCGGCGTCGATGGTGCTGGTGCCGTCGTCGTCGACCGTGAAGGAGTGGGTCTCCTTGTGCTGCCGCTTGCCGACCTCACGGGCCGTGGCGTCGTAGACGGCGGCGCGTGTGCCGCCGGAGCCGATGTCGATCCCCACGACCAGGGGTCCCTGGGCGTCCTCATCCGGGATGTTGAAGCGAGCCATCGATGATCTCCTGCGGTCGTCGGAAGCTGCGCGTCCTCGGGCGGCATCGCGGGTGCACAGCGGTCAGGCCAGGATACGAGCACTTCACAAGGCACTGGGAGGTTCGCCGCCGGTTGCCAGCACGGCCGACGGGCCGGCCCGTCGGCCCCCGAGAAGGGGCCGACGGACCAGCCGACGAACCAGGCCGCTACTCGAGCACGGCCTGGCCGAGGTGCTCGCCCTCGGCGCAGCCCGGCGGGACCGCGAACACGGCCGAGCCGATCGGCGTCGTCCACTGGTTCAGCAGATCCAGCTCGTCGAGCCGTTTCTGGATCGGCAGGAACTGCCCCAGCAGGTCGGCCTGGAAGGAGACGAACACCTGCCCCGCCTCGGAGAGCAGGCCCGAGCCCGGGGGCGGGGCCTGCTCGTAGTTGTACGGGCGGCGGAAGATCTCCTGGTGCTCGCCGTCGTCGACCCCGCGGGCGCGCCGCATGTGCGAGAACTCCCCGATCACCGGGAAGCCGTGCGGGGAGACGGCCTCGAAGTCCGGCAGCGAGTGCTCGTCCCCGCCGGTCAACGGCGCGCCGGTGTCGAGCCGGGTGCCGGTCGCCTCCTCCCGCGCGGCGCGATCCGCCTCGTCCCAGCCGTCCAGATCCATCCGGATCCGGCGCACCACCATCGAGGTGCCGCCCGCGAACGGGCCGTCCTCGATCCACACGACCTTCGCGAAGTGCTCGCTGCCGAGCTCTGGATTCGCGCTGCCGTCCAGCTGGCCGAAGAGGTTCCGGGTGGTCGCGCCTGGGGCGTGCAGTCCCGGGGAGCGCCGGAACCCGGGCTGCATCCAGCGCAGCGTGGTGAAGGAGCGGGCGTCCTTCCCCAGCATCCGCACGGCATGCGCGACCGTGAGCGGATCCTCGGCCGAGACCTGAAGCACCAGGTCACCGCCGCACCACTGCTCCTCGAGCGCATCGATCCCGAAGGCGGGCAGCGGCGCGAGCCAGTCCGGGACGGGCCGCTCGGCCCGCTCCATCAGGCCCGGCCCGAACCCGGCCGTGACGGTGAGGGAGGCGGGCTCCCTCGCCATCTCCGGCTCGGTGTCCGCGAGCGCGGGCTCGCCCCGGGTGAGGCGGGCCGCGTCGTCCGTGAGCAGGCGCAGCAGGCGCAGCACCCCGTCACGGTCCACCTCCTCGCGCAGGTCCAGTGCGAGCAGGGTCGAGGCGGTGGGCGCCGGGGTCTCGATCCCGGCCTGGTGCGTGCCGTAGAAGGGCACGGTCGCAGCGCCGACGGCCGACGGGTCGGCCTGCGCGGAGGCGTCGTCCGGCGCAGGGCCGACGGGATCTCGGCCGACGACAGCGTGAGCGCCGAGGGCGCCGACACCGCCCAGCCCGACGGCGCCGAGGCCGAGCGCCCCGGCGCCCAGGGCGGAGACCCCGCCCTGCAGCAGGCGCCGCCGCGGCGGGCGACGCTCTGAGTCCTCGGCAGGGGAGGGCGACGACGGGTACGGGGTGGTCACTCGTCCTCCCCGTGGTCGTGCTCCTCCGCCGCCTCGTCATCGTCGTGGCTGCTGTGATCATGCGCGTCGTGATCATGCATGTCGTGGTCATGCGCGTCATCGCCGCCGCCGTCGGAGGCGCCGGAGCCGGTCCCGCCCTCCGGCTCGTAGCTCTCCTGCGCCCCGGCGAAGTCCTTCACCGTCGCGGAGGTCTCCAGGACCGTGCCGTCCTCGAAGGTGAGGGTGAGCGCGACCTCGTCGCCCGGCAGCAGCGGGGCGACGAGGTCCATGAGCATCAGGTGGTCCCCGCCGGGCGCGAGCTCGAGCGAGCCGCCGGCGGGCAGCGGGAAGCCGCCCTCCTTCTCCTGCATGCTCATGCCGCCCGAGCCATCCGACGCCGTCTCGTGCAGCTGCACCTCCTCGCAGGCCGGGGTGGAGGCGCTGACCAGGACGAGGTCGCGGTCGGTGGGGTTCTCGAGGAGGCCGAAGGCGGCAGTCATGCCGTTCTCGGCCGCCTTCACCCACGGGTCGGTGAGGGTCGGGGCATCGGCCGACGCGTCGGCCGCGCCCCCGCCGCCGTCGGACGCGCCGGTGCCGGAGGAGGCGTCGGTGTCACCACCGCCCACGGAGGCGCAGGCGGCGAGCGGGAGGAGCAGCGCGGCGAGGGCCGTGCGGCGGGTGAGGGCAGGGGTGGGCAGGGTGAAGCTGCGGGACATGAGGGGTCCTTTCGAGGTCGCCCCGGGAATCGGCGGCGCAGGGCGCGGCCGGGCAGGGCAGGGAATCCGCACGGAGGCGGCATGACGACGAGGGACCGTCCGGGAGTGCGGGCGCAGGCCAGCGCGAGCGCACCGACGTGTGCGCGGCAGGCGCGAGGACGCGGCCGACAGGTCGGCGGCGGGCACGGCTCACGGCCGACGGCGCAGCCGACGAAGCTGCAGGCGCGCAGGCGATCGCACGCGGTGTGGTCGTGCGGCGGCTCTCAGACGGTCGGCAGGACCGGCGGACCCCGGCGCAGCTGCGGCGCGATGAGCGCCCGCTGAGCATGGTGGAGATGCGTGATGGCCGGGACTGGACGGGCTGGCCGCGGCAGGACGAAACGCGGCGCGACCAGCGCCTGCGGCGGCGCGGCGAGCACGTCGAGGACCGCGAGGACGAGTCGGGCGCAGCGAGCGAGGACGTCTTCGCCGTGCTGCAGCACCACCGTCGTCAGAAGCGCGGCGATGACGTGCCCGAGCAGCATCTGCAGGTCACCGCCGCCGCCGTGCAGGGCGTGAGCAGCCGCGGCGCCCACCCCGTCGGCCCCATGGGCGGCGTGGGCGGTGAGCGCGTCACCGGTCCCGGTGGCCGCGTGCGCGCCGGCGTGGTGGTTCAGGTGCTCCCCGGGCGGATCCCGCAGCACCACTCCGGTGCCGCTGGGAGTGCCGGCGAGGAAGAGTCCGTGGAAGAGGGCCTGGCTCGCAAGGACGGCGCCGCCCATCCGGGCCAGCGTGAAGCGGGAACCGGCGAGCACCGTGCACAGGGTGACCGAGAGCCACCACGGCAGTGCTATCCCGAGGAAGCCCGGCATCGCTCCGCCGCCCAGGACGTGACCGGCGAGGGCCACCCCGGTCGCGACGGAGGCAGCCGTCGCCCCGCGCAACAGGCGCAGCGGGGCACGGCTCGAGGACATGACCCCCATTCTGCCCCGCCTGCGCGGCGACATCAGGACAGGACCGTTTCGCGGGCGCCCGGCATCAGCATCCGGGCGCCCGGGACCGGCCTGCCCGCCGTCACGAGGCGGGTGCCTCCTCGGCGTCCTCGAGGCCGTCCGGCACCACCATCACTGGGCCCTCGGCGCGCTGCAGCACCGCCTGGGAGACGGAGCCCAGCAGGGTGCTCGCGACCCGGCCGTGCCCGCGTGTGCCCAGCACCACGAGCTGCGCGGACCGGCTGTGCTCGATGAGGGTGCCGACGGGCTCGGCGAGCACCGCCTCGGAGGTGACGACCAGTCCCGGGTGCGCCTCGCGCAGCGCGGCCGCGTCCTCCTCGAGCTCGGCGGCGAGCTGCGTGCGCTGCCGCTCGAGGATGTCCGGGTCCGGCAGCCACGCCATGTAGGAAGCGCCCCAGGCGTCCGGGAGGGTCATGGCGAGCAGGAGGTGCAGCGGGGCCTGACGGGCCAGCGCCGCCTGGACGGCGACGTCGAGCGCGGCGCGGGAGCGCGGGGAGCGGTCGGTGCCCATCACCACGGGGGTGTCGGCGTCGATCGGCCGGAAGCGCGAGATGCCCTCCCCGGCATCGACCTCGTAGCCGCGCGGCACCACCACGGTGGGGCAGTGGGCGTGGGCGGGCAGGGCGGAGGAGACCGAGCCGAGGAGCCGGCCGAAGAACCCGCCGCGGCCGCGCGCGCCGACGACGGCGAGCACCGCCTGCTCGGACAGTCGCACGAGCACTCCGGCGGCGTCGCCGTGCTCGGTGCGCAGATCGACCTCGCCCGGATAGCCGTCCAGCAGCGCGTTCGCGGCATCGAGCACGTCCTGCGCGGCGGAGAGGCGCGCGACCTCCGCGGGGACGGTCGGGATCTGGGAGGCGTCGGAGTAGGCGAGGGCGGGAACGGTGTAGGCGGTGACGACCGTGAGGCGCACATCGAGGCGCTGCGCGGCGCGGGCCGCGTAGAGCAGGGCGCGCTGGGCCTGATCGGAGCCGTCGAAACCGGCGAGCACGCCCAGTGGGCGGGTGCGGTCGACGCTGGGGCGGGCTGCGGTGGAACCGTCGTCGTGCATCGTGACCTCCTGCGCCGGGGGCTCACCGGGGCCGACGACGACAGCCCCCGGGCCGTGACCGCCGTCGGTACCGTCATCGTAGGCCCCGGCCAGTTCTTCTGTCCGGACGGAGGTCCCGCCGGGCCCGGGAATCCCGCCCCACCGGACCTAGCCGTCGGGCGAGGACGCGCCTACTGTGCAGGGATGGATCTCGCCTTCACCGCCACGACGATCGAGTGGCGCGGCCCCGCCCCGTACGTCTTCGCGCGGGTGCCCGAGGAGGAGGCCGACGCGATCGGCGCGATCGCGCACCGCGCCACCTACGGCTGGGGCTGCATCCCGGTCAGCGCCCGGATCGGGGACACCGACTTCACCACCTCGCTGTTCCCGTGCAAGGGCGGCTATCTGGTGCCGGTCAAGGTCGCGGTCCAGCGCGCCGAGCAGGTCGACGTGGGGGAGGAGGTGGAGGTGTCCCTCCACATCGAGGAGCGCTGAGCGCACCGGGCTGAGCGGGCCGGGTGTCGGCCCGCGGGGCTCAGACCTCCGGCTGGTCGGGCAGGTCGAGCTCCTCGGCG
>DAHVRS010000112.1 GCA_027322375.1 Brachybacterium sp.
GGCGGGTGGTCTGGGCGCTGGCGCGGGGTGGGTGCGCCGGGGCGGGGTGGGTGCGCCGGGGCATTGCACCCACTGGCGCTGAGCCCGCGGCGAGGGCCGCATATGGGGATGGCCGCAGGCTGAGCGCCACTGGATGCAACCCCCTACCGAGAGCACGCCGTCCCCGGCCGGCAGCCCTCGTACCCCGACCTAGACTCAGGCAGGTGGAGACCCCCTTGGCAGCACAGCGCAGCGGCACCGCCGCGCCGAGCCCAGGTGCCGCCACGCCGAGCGCCGCTCCCTCCGCATCGAACATCAACGCTGCCGCGCAGATCAGCGGCACCACCGCTGCGGAAATCGCTGGCAGCGTGCGGGCCCTCGTCGAGCGAGGCGAGCTCGCCCCCGGAGACCTGCTCCCACCCGTGCGTGCCCTCGTCGAGCAGCTCGGCGTCAACCGCAACACTGCCGTGGCCGCCTACCGCCGCCTCGCGCGTGACGGCGCGGTCACCACGCACGGCCGCGCCGGCACTCGCATCGCCCTCCCCGCGCACGTCGCCCAGGAGGGCTTCGCCGCGGCGGACGAGCCCGCGGCCGGCGTTCCCGCGGGAACGCTCCGCGACCTCGGCTCCGGCAACCCCGACCCCGCCTTCATCCCGGATCTGGCACCCGCCCTGGCCGGTGCCGTCGGCCGGCCCGTGCTCTACGGCGATCCGGTCATCGACCCCGGCTTCGAAGCCTGGGCGCGGGACTGGGTCGCGCCCGATGTGCCCGGCGGCGCGACCGCGGATCTGACGCTGACCAGCGGCGCCGTCGACGCGATCGAACGTCTCCTCACCCAGGCGCTGGTGCGCGGGGACGCCCTCGCCCTCGAGGACCCGTGCTTCCTGGCGAGCATCCAGACGGTCCGCCACGCCGGTTACCGGGCGCTGCCCGTGCCCGTGGACGCGGAGGGCATGGACCCTGACGGGCTCGCCGCCGCGCTCGAGGCCGGGGCTCGCGCCGTGGTCCTCACCCCGCGTGCCCAGAACCCCACCGGTGCCTCGCTCAGCGCCCGCCGCGCCGCTCAGCTCGCCGAGGTGCTCGCCGCTCACCCCTACGTGCTCGTCATCCTCGACGACTACTACGCGCACCTCTCCCGCCAGCCCTTCCACAGCCCGCTCCCGACGGGGCATCACCGCTGGGCGCTCGTGCGCTCGGTGTCCAAGGCGCTCGGTCCGGACCTCTGCCTCGCCGTCACGGCGACCGATCCCGGCACCGCCGAACGGCTCGCGCTGCGGCTCAGCCCCGGCACCACCTGGGTCAGCCACCTCCTGCAGCGCCTCGCCCACGGCGTGCTCGCCGACGAGGCCTCGCTCGCGCTCATCGCCCAGGCGAGCGAGCACTACGCGACACAGAACACGCAGGTCGCGGCCCGGTTCACCGCGCACGGCATCCCCGTCGATCCCGCCGACGGGATGAGCTTGTGGGTGCCGCTGCCGTGCCCCGCACGGGACGTCTCGGCGGCTCTCGCCCAGCGTGGCTGGCGTGTCCGCACCGGGGACGGCTTCCGCCTCGCCGAGGATGCTGAGCCCTCCCGCCACCTGCGCCTGACCGTTCATGACCTCGATGAGGCGGAGGCGGAGCGCCTCGCGCAGGACCTCGCGGCGGCGGTGGACGAGGTGATCGAGGTCCGCGGCGCCTGAGGCACCGCCCCGCTGCACCGCCCCTCCCTTGACTCCGCCACCGTCTCGGGGAAGGATTCCGAAAGGAGCTTTCAGAAACTCGACCCGAACCGTCGCGAGCGGTTCTGGAAGGTTGACCATGACATCGACGTCACCGCCTGCCGCCCTGCGCGTCGGCATCGTCGGCACCGGGGGCATCTCCCGGGCCCACCTGCCCGGATGGGTCGAGGTCGGGGCTGAGCTGCACTGCTTCAGCCTCTCCGGCGCGGAGGAGTTCGCCGCCGCTTCCGGTGCCACGGTGCACGGCTCTCTCGAGGAGCTGCTCGCCGCCGTGGACGTCGTCGATGTCTGCACCCCCACCCCCGCACATCCCGAGATCGTCCGCGCCGCGCTCGAGGCCGGCAAGGACGTCGTCAGCGAGAAGCCGATCGCGCTGGATCCGGCGGTCGCGCGCGAACTCGCGGACCTCGCAGAGAACGTCGGCCGCCGCCTGTTCCCCGCCCATGTGGTGCGCTTCTTCCCGCAGTACGAGGCGGCGAAGCAGGCGCTGGACGCAGGAAAGATCGGCACGCCCGCGGTGCTGCGCTTCGAGCGCACCGGCTCCCTGCCGGACCGGCCCTGGTACGCGGACGAGTCGCTCTCCGGCGGCATCGTCATGGACCAGATGATCCACGACATCGACCAGGCCCTGTGGATGGCCGGCCCCGTCGAGAAGGTCTTCGCGCAGCAGTCGATCGCCACGAGCGACACCGCCGTGCGCACCGCCCACGTGGTCCTCACCCACACCGCCGGCGCGCTCAGCCACTGCCGCGGCTTCTGGGGCCCGGCCGGCACCGCCTTCCGCTACACCTTCGACCTCGCCGGGGACGGCGGGCGCCTGCAGTACGACAGCGCCGGCGACCCCGGGATCATGTTCGACACCGTCGCCTCCGCCCGCCAGGCCTCCGGCGACGGCTTCCTCCCCGACGTCACCACCCTCCGCGACCCCTACGCCGCCGAACTCGTCGAGTTCGCCGCCACGCGCGAGGCCGGCACCACCCCCCGCGTCACTGCGGCCGACGGGGTCCGTGCGGTGGAGGTCGCCGCCGCCGCCCTCGAGTCCCTGCGCACCGGACGGAGCATCGCATGCTGACCGCACACCCCCAGGATCCTGCCGCCCCGCTCAAGGTCGCGCTGATGAGCTGCGCGCACACGCACGCCGCCGCCTACGCCGCCCAGCTGCGCCCCCGCGCAGACGTGGAGCTCGTGATCGCCGACCCCGACGGCTTCGGCGACCTGCAGGGCGAGGACGTCGTGGGCAGTTATGAGGAGGCGTGGGACGCCTGGCCCGACGGGCCTGACGTGATCGTCGTGACCAGCGCGAACGCCCACCATCGCGACCTCGTGCTCGAGGCTGCGCGCCGCGGCGTGCACGTGCTGTGCGAGAAGCCGCTCGCGACCAGCGTCGCCGATGCGGAGAAGATGGTCGCCGCGTGCCGCGAGGCGGGCGTGGTGCTCATGACCGCCTTCCCCGTCCACTTCTCCCCGGCCGTCGAAGCGCTGCGCTCCGCGATCGCGGACGGCACCCTCGGCGAGGTCATTGGCCTGACCGGCACGAACAACGGCAAGCTGCCCGCGGGCCGGGACTGGTTCACCGATGTGGACCTCGCGGGCGGCGGCTCCCTCGTGGACCACACCGTGCACATCGCCGAGATCCTCGACTCCGTGTTCGGCGCCCCCACCACCGTCCATGCGGTCGCCAACCAGATCCTCTACGCCGACCGGGCGGGGGAGGGCGCCGAGACCGGGGGCCTGGTCACCCTCACCTACGACTCCGGCCTCGTCGCCACGATCGACTGCTCCTGGTCGCAGCCGGCCGATGCCCCCACCTGGGGCGGCCTGCGCCTCCAGGCCCTCGGCACCGGCGGCCAGCTCCAGATCGACGCCTTCGCCCAGCACGTGGGCGGGCCCGGCCAGTGGCTTCCCTACGGCAGCGACCTCGACGGTCTGCTGCTGGAGGCCTTCCTCGATGCGGTCCGCGCCGGGCAGGCCGTGGACCCGACGGGCGAGGTCGGTCTGCGCACCGTGAAGATCGTCGCCGCCGCGCAGGAGTCCGTCCGCACCGGCCAGCCGGTTGCGCTCGCCTGACGCGGCTGTTCGCGCACGCCAGGCGACCTCGCGCAGACGCACCTGACGCGGCCGCCCGGCTCCAGCATCGCTCGATCCTCTCTCAGCTGTCGGAATCAGCACCGATTCCGACTGCTGAGAGGGGATGACTGTGTTTCGGGGCCGCGCCAGCGCACGCGGCCCCGCAAGCGGGCGGGGCTCGGCGCGGGCAGGAGGCCTGGTCTGCGCGCCTCCGTCAGCGCGCTCACCTCACCCCGCGAGGTCGCGCTCGAGGACGGGGGCGAGGCGGAAGGGGATCAGCTCGCCCATCGCGAGCGACGTGTCGGTGCGGATCACGCCCTCGCAGCCGAGGACGAGCTTGCTGATGCGGTAGAGGTCGTCGGTGTCCCGGCACACGCAGCGCACCAGGATGTCATTCAGCCCGGAGAGTCCGTGCACCTGCACCACCTCGGGGATCTCGCGCAGCTGGGCGATGACATGCTCGAGCTTGGGCTGGTCCACCTGCGTCTCCATGAACACGGTGAGCGGGTAGCCGAGGGAGGCGGCGTGGAGGCGCCGGTCGTAGCCCTGCAGCGCCGGGCTCGCCTCGAGCGCGGTCAGGCGCGCCTGGACGGTGTTGCGGGAGAGGCCGAGGGTCTGGGCGAGGGAGACCAGGGTGGCGCGGGGGTTCTCCGTCATGGCCAGCAGGATCCGGCGGTCGGTGTCATCCACGGTGCGCATAGTGCCCGATCCTACGGGAGCGTAGCCCGAATAGTTGAGCATAATGCACTCTTTTCCGGAGTTGCATTGTTCGTCATGCACTGCGCGCGTAGCGTTGATGGGGACGATGACGTCCCCTGCGCGCCCACAAGGCGCCACGGATCTTGGAGGTCCGCATGTCGACGATGATGTCTGCTGGCTCCACCCGGCCACCCCGGGACGGGCGGCCCACATCTCCCACTTCCGCCCTGTCCACCCACGCACAGGCCGACGATCCCCGACGCCACCACGACCTGGCCGGCGCCCTGGACCGTCCCCTGCACGTCCTGGACGAGGACGGCAC
>DAHVRS010000117.1 GCA_027322375.1 Brachybacterium sp.
AGGCGGAAGGCCTCCTCCACCCCGGCGGGGAACACGGAGGAGGTGGACAGGCCCACTGGAATGCGTCGCCGCGGGTGCTGCTCGCTGCGCGGATCGCCTGCCGAGAGTCGTCGCGAGAGCTTCTCGCGCGCAGAGCGCTGGGCGCTGCTGGGCCGAGTGAACGGCTTGCGGTCGCGACGTGGGCTCACGGCACCTCCTCGGGGAGTGGGGGACCTGGCCAGTATGCAACAGGAGGGGCAGGCGGCCCGCCTAGACTCTCCGGCATGCCAGTTCGGGATCTCACCAGCGCGGACCATGTCGCCTATCGCACGATGTCCTCCGGCGCCTTCGGCGGCCGCTTCGATCCCGCCTCCCCAAACGCACCGCAGGGCTTCGCGCCCGGCGAGATCCCGCTCGGGATCGACGTTCCGGCCGACGCGGGCTTCTCGGCCGACGGTGATTCTGCGGCCGACGCGGCTTCCCCAGCCGACACTGTCCTCGCCGCGGGCGCACGGATCCGGCGCGACCGGATCGCGCTCGGCGGAGGCGAGGCGGACTGCGGCGGGATCTCCGGCCTCGTGGTCCATCCCGCGCACCGCGGCGACGGTCTGTTCGGGCAGCTGCTGCGCGGCGTCCTCGCGCGCTGCGCCGAGGAGGGCATGGCGCTGTCGATGCTGTACCCCTCGAACCCGGAGATCTATCGCGGCCACGGATACCAGGTGGTCGCCCGGGTCGAGTCGCTGCTCGTGCCGCTTCTGGACCTGCAGCGCCTGCAGCCCGTCCCCGGGCGGCGCACTCTCGCGGTGACCGAGGCGACGATGCCGCGGGTGCGCGCCCTGTACGAAGAGCTCACCGCGGGCGACAACGGCATGCTGCGGCGCATCGGCCCGTTCTTCCCCCCGGGACTGCCCGGCCAGGGCTGGTGCGCGGTGCTGCTCGTGGACGAGGCGGGTCGCGACCGCGGCTATGTCTCCTGGACCCGCCGGGTCGGGCAGGAGGAGCCGGGTCTGGACGTGCATGAGCTGCTGGGCCGGGACCGCGAGGACCGCCTCGCCCTGCTGCGCGTCCTCGGCTCCTGGTCCACAGTCACCGAACAGATCCGGCTGCGCGTCCGCTCCGAGGACCCGGTGCTGGATGTGCTGCCGTCCGGCCGCACCCGCCCAGCCCCCGGCCCGGTGCCGCTGGTGATGACGCGCGTGGTCGACACCGCCGCGCTCCTCGCCGCCCGTCCTGCCCCCGCCGGCCTCGACGGCGCCTTCCGCCTCGTCGTCGACGATGACACCGCCTCCGCCGGGACCTGCCCGGCCGCGGGGACCTTCGATGTGGCGATCTCCGACGGGACGGTGAGCACGACCCCGTCCGCCGCTGCCCCGTCGGCCCTGCCGATTGTCCGTCTGGACGCGCACGCGGCCGCGCTGCTGCTCACCGGCGGGCGCTCCCTCGCCGACGCCCGTCGGCTGGGACTGCGCGCCGAGGCGGACCCTGCCGCGGGCGCGCTCCTGGACGCGCTCGCCGCCGGGCCGCGCCCGAGCGTCCTCGACGCCTTCTGACCCTCTGCCCACCGCTGTACCCCGCCCACCGCTGTTCCCTGGGAGCCCCTGCATGGCCAAGCTGCACTTCAAGTACGGAGCGATGAACTCCGGCAAGTCCGACACCCTCATCAAGACCGCCTACAACTACGACGAGCGGGGCCTTGCGACCCTCACCGTCAAGCCCGCCCTGGACACCAAGGGCGAGGACTGGGTGGTCGCCCGCGGCGGGGCGCGCCGGCGCGTCGACGTGCTCGCCGCGACCGGTGAGGATCTGCGCGCCCGCGTGCACGAGACCGCCGATGCGCAGGACCTGCGTCCCCTGCACTGCGTCCTCGTCGATGAGTCGCAGTTCCTCGAAGGCCACCAGATCGATGACCTGTTCCGCCTCGCGAAGCTCGATGGCATCTCGGTGATCTGCTACGGGCTGCGCTCCGACTTCCGCACCGCGATGTTCCCCGGCGCCGCGCGCCTGTTCGAGCTCGCGGACAACATCGAGAAGCTGCCCACCATGTGCCGCTGCGGCTCGCAGGCCGAGTTCAACTGCCGCAAGGCGGATGGGCGCTTCGTCTTCGAGGGCGAGCAGGTCGCGATCGACGGCTCCGAGGTGACGTACATGTCGCTGTGCGGGCTGTGCTTCATGCAGGAGCAGGAGAGCGCCGGCGCCACCGTCCTCGGGTGACGCCGGCGCCCTCGGGTGCCTGCGGGTCTGCGTCGCTGAACAGCGAGAGGCAGCTCAGGAGCTGAGCGGCTCGTCCTCGCCGACCTCGGCGTCGCCGCCGGAGACCGCGCTGTCCGCGGAGCGCTTCGCGAGCGCCTCCGCCTCAGCGTCCAGCCCCTCGCCCGCACCGGCGAGACGCTCCTTCACGCTCCCGGCCGCCCCCGCGACCGCCCCCTGCGCCGTGGCTGCGACCTCGGGGGCCTTCTCCTTCACGACCTCGGCCGTGTCCTGGGCGACGCGGGCCGCCGTCTCC
>DAHVRS010000139.1 GCA_027322375.1 Brachybacterium sp.
CCGGCCGCCAGATCCCGCAGCGCCTCATGATCGGATCGCCGTGACCGTCCACGTTCCATCACCGAGTGCGGGAACGCGAGCACCCGGCTCGAGTCGCTCACCGCGACCCCTATCCTCCTCGCTCCTAGGTCCAGCGCAAGCACCCTGCCGGCGGCGCCCACGGCGGCGCTCACGACCGGCGGTCTCCGCGTGCCGACCCTCCGGCCTCGCCGAGGACGCCCGCCACCTGGCTCGCAGCAAGTGCCAGAGCCTCGTCTATCCTTCCTGGATCCTTGCCCCCCGCGACGGCCAGATCCGCCGTACCACCGCCGCCACCGCCGGCAACTCGCGCCGCGGCCGAGACCACCTTCGCCGCGTCCAGGCCATCCCCGGGGGCAAAGGCCGCCACGAGCGCGACCCGCCTCCCGTCCGGCGTGCCGGCGATCACCGCCCCCCTGCAGTCCTCAGCGGCGCGCACCGCGATCGCGATCTCTCTCAGCACGTCCGCATCAAAACCGTCCCGGCGTGCTATAGCAACGCCCGCCATCTGAGAGGCCTCGGCCGCCAGCTGAGAGGCCTCGGCCGCGATCCGCGCCTGGCGCAGGGAGCGGATCTCTCGCTCCAAGCCGCGGTGGCGCTCAGCGAGGCGCTCCAGAGCCTTGAGAACCTCCTCCGGCGGAGCCTTCAGGGACCGGGCCGCCTCCTCCAGGGTGTCGAGCGCACCGCGCGCCAGGGCGAGAGACGCTGTTCCGGTCACCGCTTCGATACGGCGGACATTAGAGCCAATGGACCCCTCGGAGACGATGACGACGGAGCCGATCATGCCAAGCGAGGCAACGTGCGTGCCGCCGCAAAGCTCGACAGAGCCACTCCCCGCCCGGACGACCCTGACGACGTCTCCGTACTTGTCCCCGAAGAATGCCAGTGCACCAGCGTCCGTGGCCTCCTCGCGGCTCATGGTGGTGGTCCGCACCTCTGCGCCCGACAGCACCTCCAAGTTCACGATCCGCTCCACCTCGAGCAGCTGGTCGTGGCTGAGCGCCTCCGGATGGCTGAAGTCGAACCTGAGGTGATCGGCGGCAACGAGCGAGCCCTGCTGGCGCACGTGGTCTCCGAGCACCGTACGCAAGGCCCAGTGGAGCAGGTGGGTCGCAGAGTGGTTCCGCCGGATCGCGGCACGCCTCTCTCCGTCGATCGATGCCGTCGCGATCTGTCCTGGACGAACCGCCCCATCGACGACCGCGCGATGGCATATGACCCCTGCCAACGGAGACGTCGTGTCGATCACCGTAGCGACCCCCGTCGAGGTCGATATCCGGCCGGTATCGCCTACCTGGCCCCCGCCCTCGGCGTAGAACGGCGTGACATCCAGGAAGATCTCTGCCAGCCCCTCGCCCGCCTCGGAATTGTCCAGCACGGCGAGGACGCGAGCATCCAGGCTGTCTTCACTGTGGCCTGCGAACGTGGTCGGGCCGAACTGGTCGAGCACCTCGCGGTACTGCTCGGTGCGGCTCCCAGCACCCGCGGCGGCGGCACTCCTGGACATCGAGCGCTGCGCCTCCATCGACTGGCTGAACCCGTCCAAGTCGACACTCACCCCATGCTCGGCCGCGATCTCGGTCGTCAGCTCCACCGGGAAGCCGTATGTATCGTGAAGCCGGAAGGCCACCTCCCCCGGCACCTCCTTCTTCCCGGAGCCGAGTAGCT
>DAHVRS010000147.1 GCA_027322375.1 Brachybacterium sp.
GGCGGTGAGGGTGCGGCCGACGATCTCGGCGCGCAGGTGATCCTCTCCCCCGGCCTGGCGGCGGAGACTGCGGGCGTCGAGGACCTCGAGCGCGGTGATCGTGCGGCCGACGGTGCGGGGCTCGAGGCCGCGACGCACCACTTCGACCTCGGGAAGCTCGGGCACCTGCTCAGCCCCGCGGGAGGAGGGACTCGCCGCGCTCGGCGAGGAGTCCGCGCACGGCCTGCTGGGCGGCGGCGAGCTCGGCGTCCTTCTTCGAGGCGCCGTCGCCGCGTGCGGTGACGACGCCCGGCACGGTGACGGTCGCGGTGAACACCTTCTCGTGCTCGAGCCCCTTCTCGGTGATCACGTAGTTGATCTCGGCGCCTTCGGCGGCGGCGATCTCCTGGAGACGGGACTTGAAGTCGTAGCCGGCCTCGAGGAACTCGTCGGAGTCGAGCAGGGGTCGCAGGAGGTCGAGTACGAAGCGGCGCGAGATGGTCTGGCCGAGCGCGAGGTGGACCGCGCCGATCACGGCCTCGGTGGTGTCGGCGAGGATCGACGCCTTGGTGCGCCCGCCGGTGAGGTCCTCCCCGCGGCCCAGGCGCACGAAGGCGCCGAGGTCGAGGCGGGAGGCGAGGACGGCGAGCGCACGCGTGGACACGGTCGCGGCGCGACGGCGCGCGAGGTCGCCCTCGGGGAGGGTGGGATGCTCGGCGTAGAGGTGCTCGGTGACGGCGAGCTGCAGCACCGCATCGCCCAGGAACTCGAGCCGCTCGTTATGGGGCAGCCCGTCGTGCTCGTAGGAGTAGGAGCGGTGCGTGAGCGCGAGCTCGAGCAGGCCCGAGGAGAGCAGGTCCGCCGCCTGCCCGGCGTCGAGCGGGAGCCGGTCCAGCAGATCCTGCGGAGCGGCGGCCTCGGTGGTGCGGCGCCGGCGCGCCATCAGGCGTCCTCGTCGCCGCCGAAGAGGCCCTTCAGCGCGGCGAAGCGCTCGTCGATGACCTCGTGCTCGTGGTCGGGGTCGTCCTCCATGCGGAAGCCGCACTGGCCGCACAGGCCCGGGCAGTCCTCGCGGCACAGCGGGCGCTCCTCGGCCTCCATCGCGAGCACGTCGCGGACGAGCGGGCCGAGATGGACCTCGTCGTCGATGAGGAGGGTGGAGTCCTCGCGTTCCTCGGCCTTGACCTTCTCGGGGAAGAGGAAGAGCTCGTCGATGCGTGCGGCGACGTCCTGCTCGACGGGGTCGAGACAGCGGGAGCACTCGCCCTCGAGGTGGGCGGTGACGGTGCCGTGGACGTAGATGCCCTCGACGACGGACTCGAGCTCGGCCTCGACGGCGATGTCCTCGCCCTCGGGGACCTGCATGGCGAGGCTGCCGGTCTCCTGCGCGGGGGCGGGGACGGTGCGCTCGACGCTGCGGTGGGATCCCGTGCGGCCGACGAGGTCGACCGCGTCGAAGCGCAGGGCCTCGTCGAGGCCGGTGGTGGGGGTGGTGTCGGAAGACATGGGTGGAAGTCCTTCGGTGTGGAGCGGTCGATCAGGATACGGCGGCGGCGTCGCGCAGCGCGTCCAGGGAGGGGGCGGGGAGCATGTCGGCGACATCCCCGCCGAGGGCGTGCACCTCGCGCACGAGCGAGGAGGAGATGTGGGCGAGGCGGGAATCGGTGAGCAGGAAGACGGTCTCGACGCCGGCGAGGTGGTCGTTCATGCGCGCCATCGGCTCCTCGTAGGCGAGGTCCAGCTGGGAGCGCAGACCGCGCACGACGGCCGCGGCGCCGACCTCGCGGCAGAAGTCCACGAGCAGGCCGCGCGGGAGAGTGCGCACCTCGGTGTCCTCGGCGAGGCTCTCGGCCTCGAGCGTGCGGGAGATCGCGGTCTTGCGCGCCTCGAGGTCCAGCGTGCCCTTCTTCGAGGGGTTGTGGGAGACGGCCAGGATCACGTGGTGGCCGAGGGAGACCGCCCGGCGGGTGAGGTCGAGATGCCCCAGGGTGTACGGGTCGAACGAGCCGGGCAGTACGACGGTGCTCATGGACGCCACTCTAGTGCTCCGACGATCAGTGGAGGTCAGCTCGGTCGGGTGACCTCGAGCGTGACCTCGTGGACGCCGTCGTCATCGATCGTGCCGATCGTGAGGGTGCCGGTGACGCCGGTGAGCTCGCCAGTGCCGGAGCCGGGGGCGATGACGTAGTGCAGCTGGGGGTCGCCGCCGTCCATGGTGCCGAGCTGCTGGAGGGCGATGGTGCCGCTGAGCCCGTCGAGGGTGCCCTCGAAGGTCTCGGTCGCGACGTAGGAGGCGCTGCCGGTCGCGGGGTCGCCGGCGGTGAGCATGACGCCGCGGGAGGTGCCGGCGAGTGCGCCCTGCCAGGTCTTGGCGAGGTCGAAGCGGTCGGCGGCGCCGGGCAGGTCGGCGGCAGGGGTCAGGGCGACGGTGAAGGTGGCGCGCAGCGTGGTCATGGAGCCAGTATCGCGGCGCGGCGCGCGGGCGTCACCCTTGCGCATCCCGTCAGCGCTGCGCGCCCCGTTCGCGGGCGAGCATGGCGTAGCTCGCCCCATCGAGCCAGCGCCCGCTGCGATGGAGGGATTCCTCGAGGAAGACTCCCTCGAGGCGCAGGCCGATCTTCTCCATGACGCGGCGGGAGGCGAGGTTCTCGGCGAAGCACGAGGCTTCGATGCGGCGCACGCCGAAGCCGTCGAAGGCGAGGTCGCGCAGGGCGGCGGCGAACTCGGTGCCGAGGCCGCGGCCCTGGACGGCGGGGTCGAGGACCCAGCCGATCTCGGCCTGCTGCCCGGCGGCCTGTGCGCGCATGTCGGCCTGGGACCAGGCGTCCTGCCGTTCGAGCTTGCCGGCGGCGACGATCGTCCCGTCCTGGAGGCCGACGACGCAGCTGGGCAGCATCGCGTCCCACCATCTTTGGTGGTCGGCGAGGGTGGTGTTCAGCGTGGTGGTCCACTTCTGCACCTCGGGGAGGCGGTGCCAGGGCCAGACGGCCTCGGCGTCCTCGCTGGTGCCAGGGCGCAGTTCGAGGTGCGCGGTGCGGACGGGCCAGTCGAGATCGGCGAGGGTGCGCGTCATGCGGCCAGGCTAACGCCGTGGTGCGTGCAGGACGGAGCGCTTTTTCTGCGCAGTGGGGTCAGTAGTCCTGCGAGATCAGAAGCGCGGTGGCCGTCAGAAGGGCGGTGGGCCGAAGCCGCCGCGGGGGTCGAGCCCTGGTGGCCCGGGATCGTCCGGCCCGCCCGTGTCGGGACGGGACCAGTACTCCATGAGCATGTCGCCCCAGCGTTCGGCGGCGATCGCGTCGGCCCGTTCTTGCTCGGTCTGCTGGAAGAAGCCCTGCCGCGCGAGCGCTTCGTCCTCCATCTCGCTGAGGCACTGCTCCCAGGCGTGGAGAAGCTGGTCGCCCAGCTCACGCGTGACGAGGTCGGCCTGCGGGCGGCTGTCGCAGACGGCGGCGCCGCCGATCCGCCACCGGGTGACGCCAGTGGCCTCATCTCGCTCGGGGTCGAGCAGGCCAGCGGTCTTCATCCGGTGGTGGGTGCGGCAGAGCCGGTGGAGGTTCTCGACGGAGGTCGGACCGCCGCGCTCGGGATCCTCGAGGTCGAACTCCTCGATGTGGTCGGACTCTCCGATGGTCATGACGT
Organism: Brachybacterium sp.; assembly: GCA_027322375.1. Lineage (GTDB taxonomy): Bacteria > Actinomycetota > Actinomycetes > Actinomycetales > Dermabacteraceae > Brachybacterium. Next base: position 3,619 of record DAHVRS010000147.1, read on the forward strand.
TGCGGGTGCAACCGGGCACCGCGCAGACAGGGTCGATGAGCCGCAGGTTCTCGGCCATGGCGCGGGTGACGCGGTAGGTCGTGGATGCGGAGGCGGCGTACTGGCCGCAGGCGGCGTCTGCGAGGACGCGCTCGAAGGCGGGCGCCTTCGCGACGAGGCCGCGCGCCATCGAGGCGGGGATCGGGATGGTGCCGTCGAGGACTGCGGGCGCGTGCGAGCGGCCGATCAGGGACACGACGGGCACGACGACGGAGATGCGGAACGACGGTTCGGGCACCTCGATCCCGCCCGTGCCGAGCTCGGTCCGGGTGAGGATCGCGTAGCGCAGCTGCTGGAGCGTCATCTTCTGCCCGTCCCGGGCGACGTCGCCGTCGAGGTCGAAGGGGATCGGCTCCCCGGTCTCGAGTGCGTGGCGCTGTCCGTCCTGCACCGCGCGGGCGGCAGCATCGAGCCGGCGGCCGAGGGCGAGGATCTCGGGGATGGGGCCGCGGACGGTGAGGCAGGCGGTGCCGTCATTGTCCGGGGAGGGCTGGAAGAACACTGCCCGCTGCTCCTCCGGCGTCTCCTGGACAGCGGCGCGGCCGTACCAGGTCACGAGCAGGCGCAGCTCGCGGTAGAAGCGCTCGACGTCGATCGCCTCGAGCTCCCAGCTCGCGACGCGCTCGTCGACCTGGCGGCGCTGCTCCGAGCTGAGGCGCAGGACGCTTTTCAGCAGCCATTCGAACCAGTCCGCCGGGAGGTCACCTTTCGCCACCCGCGCGAAGCAGGCGGGCAGATCAGTGACGGCGAGATGGGCGTCCCGCAGTCGGTCTTCTCCGCGACCGGCTTTCGTGCGGAGCCCGGCCGCGGCCGCGAGGGCGTGCAGGACCTTCTCGTCGCGATCATCGTCTGCGCGCCAGAGGGAGGCGAGATCCTTCATCTCGGCGACGTAGAGAGCGGCGTGCTCGCGCTGGCGGCGACGGAAGATCCGCAGCACGGTCTCCGCCTCCGGGGTGCGCGGGGTGACGTCGGCGCGTTCGACGAGGGACTCAGGGGTCAGCGGCCTGCGCGCCCGGACCGCGGAGCGCGGCGGCATGGTGCTCCCGGTCATCGTCTCCCCGTTCCCCTCGCGGCGTGGACATCGATGTCTACGCGGACTGCACTGTCTTCGGACCAGAGCTGTCGACGCCAGCTCCCCTGCCGAACGCACCTGTGCGAGAAGCTAGCGACACCAACCCTGCCGCTTCAGTATAGAACGTCCGTTCGAGTGCGCAAAGGCTATTCGGACACGGATTCTTCGTGTCGCGATGCCGGCATCTCGCGATCCGCATACGGCTTGCATAATGTGGATACTCGCTGGCCACATAGCCGCGCGAAGACCCCCGACCGTCACGCGATCTTGCATCAACCACGCACGCACCGAACTCGTTGACTCCATTCCTGCTGGCCCGGAGCATGCATATCGAAACAGCATATTACCGCGCGTCACGCAAGGGGGAGCGCGAATTGTGGACAATCGAGGAGCAGGTCAGTCCGCGTCGTCGCCATTCCCCTCGACCAGCGGCCCGCCGAACTGCAGGACGGTCTCGCCGTAGGTCTTCGTGCCGTCATCGCCCCAGCCTTCGGGCCAGACGAGCGGGCGGGAGCGGGAAGAGCGCTCGACGACGACCAGGGCGTCCTCCGCGAGGGCGGGGCGCAGGGTGAGCAGCAGCTCCTCGAGCGCCTCGGTGGTCACGTCGTAGGGCGGGTCGAGGAAGACGAGGGTCGCGCCGGCGGCGCGAGCCGCCCCGTCGGTCGCGAGCTGCGCCGCAACGCTCGCGGCCTTCCCGGCGCGCACGTCGACCCGGTCCGCGAGGCCGAGCTCGGCCGCGGTGCGGCGCAGCTGCCGGGCTGTCGCGGGGTGGACCTCGACGAGCAGGGCGTGCTCCGCGCCGCGGGAGAGGGCCTCGAGAGCGAGCGCGCCCGTGCCCGCGTAGAGATCGAGCACCCGGGCGCCGGCCACGGCATCCCAGCCTTCGAGGCGGCTGAACAGGGCCTCCCGCACACGGTCCGAGGTGGGGCGGGTGCCCTTCCCGGGCGGGCCAGGGATAGTGCGGCCTCCGAGGGCGCCGGCGATGATCCGCGGCATGTCAGCTCCTCTCCACATCGGGATCGGCGTCCCGCAGTCGGTTCGTGATCGCGGCGTCGAGCGCGGGATGGGCGGTGAGCTCGGGATCCGCCGCGATGAGGGCGAAGGCGTCCTCGCGGGCGCGCTCGATGACGTCGGCGTCCCGGAGCACGTTGAGATGCTTCAGGGTGCGCTGGAGGCCGGACTGCTCCTCCCCCACCAGGTCACCGGCGCCGCGGCGGCGCAGGTCCAGCTCGGCGAGCGCGAAGCCGTCAGGTGCCTGGGCGATCTCCTCCAAACGCTGGGAGTGCTCTTCGCCGACGGCGGCGCTCGTGTCCAGGAAGGCGATGCCGGGGTGCTCGCCACGGCCCACGCGACCGCGCAGCTGGTGGAGCTGGGAGACACCGAAACGCTCGGCGTCCAGCACGATCATCACGGTCGCGTTCGGGACATCGACGCCCACCTCGATGACGGTCGTGGAGACGAGCAGGTCGATCTCCCCGCGCACCACGGCGGCCATCGTCTCCTGCTTCTCCTCCGCGCTCATACGGCCGTGGAGCACGCCGATGCGGGCACCGGCGAGCTCGGGGCGGGCGGCGAGGCGCTGGGCGGTCTGGGTGACGCCGCGGGCGGGCTCGAGCGGGGGTGTCTTCTCGGCGCCGTCCTCGTCGAGGAGGGTCGGGGCGGGGGCGTCGCTCACGGCGTCGTCCTCGTCGATCCGGGCGCAGACCACGAAGACCTGCCGGCCTGCGGCGATCTCCTCGCCGGCGCGCTGCCACATGCGCTTCTCCCAGGCGGGGAGCTTCTCGTGGACCACGAAGGTCTCCATCCCGGAGCGGCGGCCGGGGCTCTCGCGCAGGGTGAGCACGTCGAGGTCGCCCACGGTCGCGAGCGCGGCGGTGCGCGGGATCGGTGTCGCGGTCATGACCACGACGTGCGGACTCATGCCGGCGGGGCCCTTCGCGCGCAGCCGGCGGCGGTGGTCCACGCCGAAGCGGTGCTGCTCGTCGATGACGACGAGGCCGAGGGAGGCGAACTCGACCCCTTCGGTGAGCAGGGCGTGAGTACCCACCACGATCCCGGCCTGCCCGGAGGTGACATCCAGGAGGGTCTCGCGGCGCCCGGCGGTGCGCTGGGAGCCGGTGAGGAGACGGACCCGGGTCGCCTCGGGGTGACCGTCGAGCTGTCCGCCGCGGGCGAGCTCGCCGAGCAGCTCGGTGAGGGTGCGGTGGTGCTGCTCGGCGAGGACCTCGGTGGGCGCGAGGAGGGCGGCCTGGTGGCCGGAGTCGACGGCGCGGAGCATCGCGCGCAGGGCGATCACGGTCTTGCCGGAGCCGACGTCGCCCTGGAGGAGCACGCTGGTGGGGTGATCGCGGCCGATGCGGGTCTCGATCTCCGCGCCGATCCCGAGCTGCCCGTCGGTGAGGGTGAAGGGCAGGCGCGCCTCGAAGAGCTGCTGGAGCGGGCCCTCGGCGCGCAGTGCTGGGGCGGGGGTGCGCTCGTCCTGGGCGCGGCGCCGGGCGAAGATCGACTGGAGGACGAAGGCCTCCTCGAAGCGGAGGTGGTCGAGCCCGCGGTGGGTGTCCTCGGTGGTCAGCGGGGTGTGGACGAGCCGGGCCGCCTCGGCCAGGGGGACGAGGCCCTGCCGGGCGAGGATCGCGTCGGGAACGGGGCGGGAGAGGGAGTCCGCGAACTCGACGCCCTTCTCGGTCGCGGAGCGCATCGTGACCTGCGAGATGTTCTTCTTCAGCGGGTAGACGGGACGGGGGCGCTGGGCGTGGGCGCGCCCCGCCTCGGTGTCCTCGACGGGCTCGTAGTCCGGGTGGGTGATCTGCAGGCCCCCGCGGTACTCGTCGAAGCCCACGGTGCCGCGCACCAGGATCTGCGCGCCGACGGGGAGGCGGCCGCGGTGCCAGTCCAGCAGGTGCGGCTTGGTGAGGAAGAAGGTCAGCGGCAGGGTGTCCGTGCCATCGGTGACGGTGACCTCGAGGATGAACCCGAAGCGGCGCTTCATCGCGCGGTCGCGCAGCGACTCGACGCGGACGATCGCGCTGACCTCCTGTCCGGGGGAGAGCTCGCGCAGGGAGCGCAGCGGGGCGGGGACCACGTAGCGGCGCGGAGCGAAGCGGAGCATGGTGTCCAGGTCACGCACCCCGAAGGAGGCCATCGCGCGGGACTCGCGGGCGACCAGCAGCTCCGTCAGCGGCATCGAACCGCGGCGGGATTCCTGCTTCCTGGCCATGGTCGACTCCTCGTGCTCGTGCGTAGCGTCGGCTCTCATGCGTCTGACAGCGCCCCTATCGTGCCACTGCCCTGGGACGCTGTGGCAGAATCCACATGGCGTGCCACGGCCCCTCCCCTTCAGGCATGGGGGCATCTGGGCTATGATTCCGTGGTTGCCCTGACCGCCGGGGGCTCGCACCTCCGTGCTCACCCAGGTCACCGACCCCGCCGTTCCGGCGCGGGGGTGGATGCGGGCACCGCGATCAGAACATCGACGTACCAGGAGACGACAGTGGCTGCTTCCACGTGTGACATCTGCGCCAAGAGCCCGCGCTTCGGCAAGAGCGTGTCCCACTCGCACCGCCGGCACTCGCGTCGCTGGAACCCGAACATCCAGTCGGTCCGCACTGTGATCAACGGCACCAGCAAGCGCGTGAACGTGTGCACCTCCTGCCTCAAGGCAGGCAAGGTCAGCACGCTCGGTGCCTGAGCGAGACCGCAAGGACTCAATCTCTCGAGAGCCTCCACCCGTTCGGGTGGGGGCTTTCGTGCGTTCGGGGCAGTTTCGGCGGCCGACGGGGGCACCTCGGCGGACCCCGCAGCCGACGGGAGACCCATTTCGGCGATAATCCGCCGTATTGACCGGCACAGCGCTTTCGCGCTGTGCCGATCACGGTCCTAGGCCGTCGGCGTCACTCCGCGGCGGCGTCCGCGAAGGTCGCGGTGTCGATGACGACGCGGAAGCGGACGTCGCCCGCGACGACGCGGTCGTAGGCGGCGTCGGCCTCGTCGACGGAGATCGTCTCGATCACCGCGGCGATCCCGTGCTCGGCG
>DAHVRS010000157.1 GCA_027322375.1 Brachybacterium sp.
GCTGAACCCCACCTTGGCCAGGTGCTCCATCACGCGCGGGCGGGTGAACGCCTCGGACAGGAACACCACGTCGGGGTGCTCGGAGCGGACCTGGTCGAGCAGCCATGCCCACATGCCCATGGGCTTGGTGTGGGGGTTGTCCACCCGGAACACCCGGATGCCGTGCCCGATCCAGAACCGGACGACGTCGGCCAGGGCGGCCCACAGGTTGCGCCAGTCGGGGGTCTCGAAGTCCAGCGGGTAGACGTCGTCGTAGCGCTTGGGCGGGTTCTCGGCCCAGGCGATCGACCCGTCGGGCAGCCGGCGGAACCAGTCCGGGTGCTCCGTCACCCACGGGTGGTCGGGGGAGCACTGCAGGGCGATGTCCATCGCGACCTCGAGGCCGAGCTCCTTCGCCCGGGCCACGAAGGCGTCGAAATCCTCCATGCTGCCGAGGTCGGGGTGGATCGCGTCATGGCCGCCCTCGGCAGCACCGATCGCGTAGGGCGAGCCGGGGTCGCCCAGCAGCGCCTCGAGGGAGTTGTTGCGGCCCTTGCGATAGGCGGTGCCGATGGGGTGGATCGGGGTCAGATAGGCGACGTCGAAGCCCATCTCCGCGATGCGGTCCAGGGATTTGGCGGCGGTGCGCAGGGTGCCGGAGGTCCAGCCGCGCTCGGGCTCGAAGTGCGCGCCCTCGGAGCGGGGGAAGAACTCGTACCAGGAGCTGAACAGGGCGCGGGGCCGCTGGACGATGAGTTCGAAGGGGCCGGCGACGGTGACGCCATCGCGCAGCGGCCGCTCGGCGAGGACGCCGCGCAGGTCCGCAGCAAGAGCCGGTGCGACCCGGGTCGCGGGCGGCAGAGAGGGGGAGCGGAGACTGTCCAGTGCGGCCTTCACGACGGGACCGTCGGCGGCGGGACGGGTGCCGTCCTCGATCTCGGCGAGGAGCCGTTCGAGCACGAGCGCGCCCTCGGCGCAGACGAGCTCGCCGTCCACGCCTGCGCCGATCTTCACCTCGGAGATGTGCGCCCAGGTGTCGTAGGGGGAGGAGAAGGCTTCGATCCGGAAGCGCCAGCGGCCCTGGAGGTGGGGGCGGAAGGGCGCCTCCCACAGATCCAGGCCCGGGTTCACCGACCGCAGCGGCACGCGGGTCTCGTCCCCGGCGGGGGAGGTGAGGACGGCCTGGACGCCCATCGCGTCGTGCCCCTCGCGGAAGGCGTTCGCGCGCAGCGTGATGGTCTCGCCCTCGACGCAGCGGGCGGGGAAGCGGCCGCCGTCGACCACGGGGGCCACGTCCATGATGGGGATCCGGCCGATCCCGGCTCCCAGTCCCGTGCGGTCAGTGGTCTCGGACATGGCCTCTCCTGCCTGGGCCGTTCCCGGACGGGGCCCTTGGACGGTCGCGGTGACTGTCCTCACGATAGCCGCTTCTGGGCCCCTTCCGGCACGTCGGTCGCGATCGCGACGACCGCGACGGAGAACGCCCCGAGCTCGAGGCTCCGTGCGGGCAGGGGGAGGCCCTCCTCCGGCAGCGGCTCCTCGCGCGCGGTGTCGACCAGGAGCCGTGCCTCGCTCTGCGGCCAGGGCGATGGCGGCAGCGTGACCTGCACGGGCTCTGCCGCGGAGGAGAAGTACGCGAGGAGGTGCCCAGCACCGGACCCAGCACCGGACTCAGCGTCGACTGCGCCCCGCGCGGCGGGGCGCAGCATGCCGAGCACGTGCTGGGCGGGATCCATCCAGTGGGTGTGCTCGAGCTCCTCGCCGCCCGCGGTGAACCAGGCGACCTGCCCGGCGTCGAGGGCGGCCGGGTCGGCGGGGACCAGGAAACGGCCCGGCCGCAGCTGGGGATGGGTGCGGCGCAGGCGCAGCAGCTGCCGGACCGTGGCGGTGAGGGCCAGGCTGTGGGAGGTCTCG
>DAHVRS010000077.1 GCA_027322375.1 Brachybacterium sp.
AGATGTACAGCGGCAGCAGCGGCACGATGATCGCCTCGATGATCCGCACGATGATGGTGCGGAGCTGCTCGAAGGACTCCTGGAGCGCGCCCTTCCTCACGAGCGTCAGCCCGATGCCGAGGCAGAAGGAGAGCACCAGCGCCGTCATCACGTCGAAGACCGGCGGGATGTCGATCTCGAAGTAGGCCGCGATCGCGGAGTCCTCAGGGTTCTCGAGCGAGTCGATGCTCGCCCCGCCCAGCATGCGCGGCAGCACCGTGAGGGAGACGGCGAGGGCGAGCAGGCCGCACAGCAGCGTGGAGACATAGGCGATGCCCGCGGTGGCGGCGAGCATCTTCCCCGCGCCACGACCCAGCTCCCCGATCGCCGGCGTCACCAGACCCACGATGATCAGCGGGATGAGGAAGCCGAGGAAGCCGGAGAACACCCCGTTGAAGGTGGTGAACACGCGCGCGACGGGGATCGGCAGGACGAGCCCCAGCAGGATGCCCAGCACGATCGCGACCAGGATCCGCGGCAGCAGACCGAAGCGTCGGCGGGGGCGGGAGGTCCCGGTCTCGAAGGCGGGGGCGCTCTGCGCGTCGGGAACGGGGTCGACGTCGATGTCGGAGGAGGAGGTCATAGCGGTCCGGTTCAGTGGGCGGGACGGGGACCGGGCCAGCGTAGGACGGCGCCTGCCGCGTCGAGCAGGACAGTCCGCCCGCACAGCCCCACGGCACGGAATGTCCAGCACGGAACCGCAGTTCGCGCCCAGTTCCCTCCCGTTACTTGTGGGTCGTCCCACAGCGCACTAAGCTCCCGCGAGTGCCTGCTTACGGAAGGATCGCCGCCGCCGCCTTCCGGCAGTACTCCACCTATCGCCTCGCCACCGCCGCCGGGGTGTTCACGAACTCCGTCTTCGGGCTGATCCGCGCCTCGATCCTGTTCGCCGCGATCGGTGGTGCGGGCGGGGAGCTCGCCGGGTACACGGCGCTGCAGGCCGCGACCTATGTATGGCTCGGCCAGGCGCTGCTCGCCCCGATCGAGGCGTTCGGGACACGAGAGATCTCCCAGCGGGTCCACCAGGGCGATATCGCGATCGACCTGCTGCGCCCCACCTCGTTCCTGGGCCTGCACTATGCGCAGAAGCTGGGCCGGGCCGGGTTCCTGATGCTGGGCCGCGGACTGCCGCCGTTGCTCATCGGAGCACTGATCACCGGGCTCGCCCTGCCGGAGAACCCCTGGTCCTACCCACTGGGACTGCTGTCGCTGCTGCTGGCGATCACGGTCGCGTTCCTCGCGGACATGATGGTCAACCTCGCCGCGTTCTGGCTGGTGGAGACCCGCGGGCTGACCGTCGTGTACACGGCGACGATGAACCTGCTCTCCGGCTTCCTCATCCCGATCGTGTGGTTCCCGGACTGGCTGCTCTCGATCGCCCGCGCCACCCCTTTCCCGTCGATGCTGCAGACCCCGGTGGACACCCTCTCCGGCCGCGTCGGTCCGCTCGAGGCGCTGCCGCTCGTGGCCGTGCAGCTGGTTTGGGTGACACTGCTGGCCGTCGCCGCATGGGCGATGCTGCGCGCCGGGGTGCGCAGCGTGGAGGTGCAGGGTGGCTGAGCAGCTCGATCCCCGCGACCGCCCGGTCTCCACCGCGCGGATGGTCCTGGCGCTGTACGGCTCGCGCCTGCGCTCCCAGGCGAGCTTCCGCACGAGCTTCCTCGCGGACCTGCTCGGGCAGGTGCTGATCGTGGGCACCGAGTTCCTCGAGCTGTGGGTGATCCTCACCCAGGCCGGGACCCTCGGCGGGATGACGCTGCCGCAGGTCGCGGTCGTCTACGGGCTCGGCGCGCTCGCCTTCGGGATCGCAGACATGTTCTTCGGCGAGATCGATTCCCTCTCCACCCAGATCCGCTCCGGTTGCCTCGAGACGCTGCTGATCCGCCCGGCGCCGCTGCTGCTGCAGATCTCGAGCCTTGACCTCTCGCTGCGCCGACTGGGCCGGATCGCGGTGGGGCTCGGGATCTATGTGACCGCGCTCGGGATCGCGGGCTTCTCCGCCACTCCCGCGACGGCGCTGCTGGCGGTGCTGGCCCCGCTCGCGGGTGCGCTCGTGTTCGGGGCGCTGTTCACGATGGCCGGGGCGATGCAGTTCTGGCTCGTGGACGGACGCGAGTTCGCCAACGCCTTCACCTACGGCGG
>DAHVRS010000078.1 GCA_027322375.1 Brachybacterium sp.
TACCAGACGGCGCTGTACGGCAAGTGGCATCTGGGCCGCTCCGAGCGCTCCCGCCCCCGGGGGTTCGACGACTGGCGGATCTTCCCCGACCAGGGCGACTACGTGGACCCCGTCATGATCGGCCCCGCCGGGCGCGAGCAGATCACCGGCTACGCGACGGACATCGTCACCCGCCAGGGCCTCGACTTCCTCGAAGCTCGCGACAAGGACGAGCCGTTCTGCCTGCTCGTGCACCACAAGGCGCCGCACCGGCCCTGGATCCCGCACCCCCGCTATGACGGGATGTACGAGGAGGGCACCATCCCCGAGCCGGAGACGATGCAGGACGATCACGCCACCCGCGCCCAGGTGGTCAAGGACGTCAAGATGCAGCTCGACGACCTGCGCCCGGGCGATTACAAGGATGATCTGCCCGCTGAGCTCGAGGGCGAGGACGAGGCGACGCGCCGCGAGCGCTCGGCGTGGAAGTACCAGCGGTACATGCGCGACTACCTCCGCTGCGTCCAGGCGGTCGATGACTCGATCGGCGAGATCCTCGGCTATCTCGAGCAGGAGGGCATCGCCGAGAACACCCTGGTCATCTACACCTCCGACCAGGGCTTCTTCCTCGGGGACCACGGCTGGTTCGACAAGCGGCTCATGCTGGACGAATCCCTGACCATGCCGATGCTGATCCGCTGGCCCGCCACGATCCCGGCCGGGCTGCGCGTCACCGACACGATCTCCAACGTGGACTTCGCCGCGACGCTGCTCGATGCGGCAGGGGAATCGCTCAGCGAGCTCCCCGACCAGCAGGGCCGCAGCTTCCTGCCGCAGCTGCGCGGCGAGGAGGTGCCGGGCTGGCGACAGGCCGTCTACTACCGCTACTGGGAGCACGACGACCCCGAGCACCACGCCCCCGCCCACTACGGCGTGCGCACCCCGGAGCTGAAGTACATCCACTACTACAACGACGGGCTCGGCACCCCCGGCGCCTCGGATCGGATCATGCCCGCGGAGGAGGAGCTCTACGACCTCGTCGCTGATCCGCGCGAGATGACGAACCTCGCCGCCGACCCCGCCCACGCGCAGCAGCTCGCCGAGATGCAGCAGCTCACCGCGCAGCTCCAGGCCCAGTACGGGGATGCCCCCTACGAGGGCCCGGACACGGCCCGCCTCGAGTGGCCGACGGCGCGACGGGAGCGGTAGAGCTCAGGCCTTCGCGGTCGCGTCGTCATCCGCGGTGACGTCGTGCGCGGCGCCGCGCAGCAGGTGCTTCCCGCCGAGGGGATCGCTGTGCCAGCCCTGGACGGACCAGCCGGTCTCGGGACTGCCCTCGAGGGTGACCAGGCCCGTGTTGAACAGCGGCCGCTCGGCGAGGGAGGCCGCACCGAGGCCGCCCACCACCGAGGCGAACACGCGGATCGCCGCGCCGTGGCTGACCACCACGACGGTCGCATCAGGCGCGTGCTGGGCGGCGATACGGGCGATCGCGCCGTTCCAGCGCGCCCAGAACTCGTCGGCGCTCTCCCCGCCGGGGACGCCCGCGTCGCGCTCGCCGGCGCTCCAGCGGTGGTGCATGCCCTGGTACGCCTCGACGGAGGCGGCGTCCTGCTTGCCCTGCAGGTCCCCGGCGCGGATCTCCTCGATCCCTTCGGTGAGCAGGGGGTTCAGGCCCAGTGCTGCGGCGAGCGGGGCCGCGGTCTCGTGGGTGCGCAGCAGGCGGGAGACGTGGATGGCGGTGATGTCCTCGCCCTCGAGCGCGGCCGGGACCGCGGCGGCCTGCTCGTGGCCGAGCGCAGTGAGGCCCGGGCCGGGATAGGCGGCATCGAGGATGCCCTCGACATTGCTGGGGGTCTGACCATGACGCAGGAGGAGAAGTCGCATGCCCGGCACGGTACGAGATCCGCGCCTGCGATGCCTGCTGGGTCGCCGCATCTCAGCCGCTGAACCGGCGACGACGTCTGCCCCTGTCAGCCGCCGAACAGCGCGAGGACGGACTGCAGCGGCTTGATGATGTTCCAACCGATGAGCAGGACGATCACGCCCATCACCGCCTTCATCACGACGAGCAGCGGAGGCTTCGTGGGATCGCCGAGCGGGGCGATGAACCGCGTGGGCAGGGTCGGGTCATAGCGCAGCGGGACGCTCTGACCGATCCGGTCGTTCTTCGGATCGCCGGGTGCGGCCGCGACCGGAGTGCCCCGCACCGCGACCCCGTCGGCCGTGAGGAACTCGATCGTCTCGATCAAGCGCGTGGAACTGCCGTTCTTGCCCCTCGTACGGCGCTCCTCGACCTCGACGACCAAACCGCTCGCCTCGTGCCCCGTGGTCGACAGTCGATGCCAGAACCACAGGTCGCGAACGAACGTGAACACCATCCACGCCATCGGCGCGATGACTAGGAGCCCGAACAACCCGAAGACCGGCGACCCCATCTGCATGCTCCACCACCTGGTCCCCGGGCCCACCCCGGTGTCTGGTGGACGTCGGCCCACCCCGACGCCCTGCCCCCAGCAGGGTACCGGTCAGCCGCACCCCGCGCAGCTGAGGCGCCGCGAACCGGTGAAGACCGGGCCCGTCTACAGGGCCAGGAGGGCGAACAGCGTGGGGAGGACGAAGATCAGGCCGACGAACAGCACGCCCACGACCGCGATGACCACCTTGATCACCGGGCCCCACCGGCTGACGCGCTGCCCGTCGTGCGGGGCGACGAAGACCTCCGGCTCCTCCTGGTCGTAGATCACCGGCACGAGCATCCCGCTGCGGTCCACCGAGCGCGTGTCGTTGATCGACGGGTTCCCGCGCACGGACCGCCCACCCTCGGCCACGAACTCGATGGTCTCCACGAGCCGTGACGAGCGAGTGTCGCCCGAGCCGCTCGAGCGGAGCCTCGAGGAGATCACGCGCCCTTCGGTGCGTCGGCCGCGGGCCTCCAGGGCCGCGATGCGACGCATCTCCCGCACGCCCACGAACCCCAGCAGCAGCAGGACGAGCAGCAGGATCGCCCCGACCAGCGAGAACACAGACACGACAACCACCCCTCAGACGAAGACGTCGGCCCCCACCGACGTCGCTGGGACCGAGGGTACCGGTCTTCATGCGCGGCCGGATCGCGCGGGTTATCGTCGAGATCCCGACCCCATGCGGAAGGACCCCATGCGACGCAGCATCGTCAACGCCCCCGAGGACCTCGTCGCCGAGGCGCTCGAGGGCTTCGTGCTCAGCCATCCCCGCCAGCTCGCTCTGGACGATGAGCACCGCTTCGTCTCCCGCCGCGAGAAGGCGGAGGGGAAGGTCGGGCTCGTCTCCGGCGGTGGCTCCGGCCATGAGCCGTTGCACGCCGGCTTCGTCGGGACGGGCATGCTCGACGTCGCGGTCGCCGGCGCCGTGTTCGCGAGCCCCACCGCGCTGCAGGTCCTCGAGGCGACCAAGGCCGCGGACTCCGGCCGCGGCGTCGTGCAGATCGTCAAGAACTACACCGGCGACGTCCTGAACTTCCGCATCGCCGGGGAGATCAGCGGCGACGATCAGGTCGACACCGAGATCGTGCTCGTGGACGACGACCTCGCCACCGAGACCGAGGACGGCGGCGGGCCCGGCCGCCGCGGCACCGCCGCTACCGTCATCGTCGAGAAGGTGTGCGGGGCCGCCGCGGAGGAGGGCCAGGACCTCGCCGCGGTCGCCGCCCTCGGACGCAGGGTCGCCGCCTCCGCCCGCACCATGAGCCTCGCACTGAACGCCGGCACCCACCCCGGTGACGACGAGCCCCAGTTCACGCTCGAGGCCGACGAGGTCGAGCTGGGCGTCGGGATCCATGGCGAGCGCGCCGCCCGGCGCGTCCCGTTCACGGACGCCGACGGGCTCACCGACCTGCTGCTGGATCCGCTGCTGAAGGAGCTCGGGCTGACGAGCGGCGACGAGGTGCTCGCGATCGTGAACGGCCTGGGCGGCACCTACCCGCTCGAGCTGAACCTCGTGGCCCGGCGCCTCCACCACCGCCTGCGCGATGCGGGCATCACTGTGGGCCGCAGCCTCGTCGGGTCCTATGTGACGAGCCTGGACATGCACGGCATCTCGCTGACGCTCATGCCGCTGGACGAGGAGCTCGCCCGCCTCTGGGACGCGCCCGTGACCACCCCTGCTCTGGCCTGGTGAGGAGACCTGCGATGACCACCACCGCCCTGCCCGACGACTTCGGTCGCGACGTCGTCACCACCCTCCGCAGCGCGCTCGAGCAGGCCGCCGGCGCGCTCGGCGACCTCGACCGCCGCGCCGGCGACGGCGACTTCGGCGACAACGTCCGCACCGCCATGACGAACCTCGGCCGCGAGCTCGAGGGGGAGGAGCCCGCCGACTACCGCGGCTGGGTCACCGCCATGTCCCGCGCCTGGCTGGGCGTGGGCGGCACCTCCGGCCCGCTGTTCGGCATGTTCTACCGCGACCTCGCCAAGGCCTCCGGCGACGGGGAGGTCCCGGACCTCGCCGCGCTCACCGAGGCGCTCGCCGCCGGGCA
>DAHVRS010000211.1 GCA_027322375.1 Brachybacterium sp.
CGACGAGGCGGTTGGAGAAGCCCCACTCGTTGTCGTACCAGGTGAAGATCTTCACCATGTTGCCGTTGACCTTGGTCAGCTGCCCGTCGACGATCGAGGAGTGCGGGTCGCCCTCGATGTCCTTGGACACGATCGGGTCCTCGGTGTAGCGCAGGATGCCCTTGAGGGGGCCCTCAGCGGCCTTCTTCACGGCAGCGTTGACCTCCTCCGCGGTGACCTCGCGCGAGGCCTCGAAGGTGAGGTCGGTGATCGAGCCGGTCGGCACCGGGACGCGCAGCGAGTAGCCGTCCAGCTTGCCCTTGAGCTCGGGGAGCACGAGCGAGACGGCCTTGGCCGCACCGGTCGTGGTCGGGATGATGTTCAGCGCGGCGGCGCGGGCACGGCGGGGGTCGCTGTGCGGGCCGTCCTGCAGCACCTGGTCCGAGGTGTAGGCGTGGATGGTCGTCATCAGGCCCTTGACGATGCCGAACTCATCGTTCAGCACCTTCGCCACCGGCGCGAGGCTGTTGGTGGTGCAGGAGGCGTTGGAGACGATGTTGTGCTTCGCGGGGTCGTAGTCGCCCTCGTTCACACCGATGACGAAGGTCGCGTCCTCGTTCTTCGCCGGAGCGGAGATGATGACCTTCTTCGCGCCGGCCTCGAGGTGAGCCTTGGCCTTCTCGGCGTCGGTGAAGATACCGGTGGACTCGATGACGACGTCCGCGCCGATCTCGCCCCACGGGATGTTCTTCGGGTCACGCTCGGCGTACGCCTTGAAGGTGTTGTCGCCGACGGTGATCGAGGTGTCGTCGTACGAGACGTCGTAGGGCAGGACACCGCCGATGGAGTCGTACTTGATGAGGTTCGCGAGCGTGGCGTTGTTGGTGAGGTCGTTCACGCCGACGATCTGGATGTCCGCCTTCTGCTCGAGAGCGGCGCGCAGGAAGTTACGGCCGATGCGGCCGAATCCGTTGATTCCAACCTTGATGGTCAAGGGTTCCTCCTAGATTCGCAGAAGACCTGCGAAATACGGGTACTGACATGGCGCGCACGCCCTCGTACGCTCGGACGACCCCGGATCTCTCCGACGCCGCCCGTCATCTTATCAATGACTGGGATCTGGCGACGGGGGCAATCGATCCTCGTCCACTCCGTGGTCGGTCCCGGGGATCCCGAGCTCCTCGGCGCGCTTGTCCGCGGTGGCGAGAAGGCGGCGGATCCGGCCCGCGACCGCATCCTTCGTCAGCGGCGGATCGGCGAGCCGGCCCAGCTCCTCGAGGCTTGCCTGGCGGTGCTCGAGGCGGAGCTGGCCGGCTGCCTGCAGATGCTCCGGCACCTCGTCGCCGAGGATCTCCAGGGCGCGCTGGACGCGCTGGCCGGCGGCGACGGCGGCGCGCGCGGAGCGGCGCAGGTTCGCGTCGTCGAAGTTCGCGAGCCGGTGCGCGGTCGCCTTGACCTCGCGCCGGGTGCGGCGCTCCTCCCAGGCCTCGACGGTGCGCGGCGCGCCCATGCGGGCGAGCAGCATCGAGATCGCGTCGCCGTCGCGCAGCACGACCCGGTCGGCGCCTCGGGCCTCACGGGCCTTCGAGGCGACGCCGAGGCGGCGGGCCGCGCCGACCATCGCGAGCGCGACCTCGGGGCCGGGGCAGGAGAGTTCGAGCGCGGAGGAGCGGCCCGGCTCGGTGAGGGTGCCGCGGGCGAGGAAGGCGCCGCGCCAGGCGGCTTCCGCATCCACGGTCGCACCGCCGACGACGAACGGGGGCATGCCGCGCACGGGCCGGCCGCGCCCGTCGACGAGACCGGTCTGCCTCGCGAGCATCCCGCCCTCCCGCTCGACCCGCACGATGTAGCGCGTGGTGCGGCGGATCCCGGAGGGGGCGAGCACGGCGAGCTCTGCGCGGTGGCCGTATATGTCCGCGATCGTGGCGTGCAGGCGTCGGGCCACGGCGGCGGAGTCCAGCTCCGCCTCGACCACTATCTTGCCGGCCACGAGATGCAGCCCGCCGGCGAAGCGGAGCATCGCGGCCGCTTCGGCCTTGCGGGCGGAGGGGCGCGTCACCTCGAGATGGCTGAGCTCTTCCTTGGCCTCACCCGTCAGAGCCATGTGCGTCCTCCTCGGTGGCGGGGGCGGCGGCCCCCTGAGTGCTGTGCGCCGGAGCGCTGTGTGCCTGAGTGCTGTGCACGGCGCCGTCGTGGTCCGGCTCGACGTCGCCGTAGGCGTCATCGAACAGATCACGGTACGCCGCGGCGAGGCGCACCGGGTCGTGGTGGGGCTGGCCGTCGCCCACGCTGACCTGGAGCAGCAGGGGGCGGATCCCGCGGTCCTGAGCGGCCTCGGCGAGCTCGAGGGCGTCGGCGAGGCTGGTCGGGTCGGCGATCAGCGCGTCGAAGCGGCAGTCGCCGGCGCGCTCGAGGAGGACGTCGAGCATGTCCATGCTGGTCTTGCCCTCCGCTTCCTGCACGCCGACGGACAGGTTCGTGGTGATGCAGCGCCGGGCAGGGCTGGTGCGGATCGCCTCGGCGATCTCCGGGATCATCAGGTGCGGCAGCACGGAGGTGTACCAGGAGCCAGGGCCCACGATCACCCAGTCCGCCTCGGCGATCGCCTCGAGCACCTCCTGGGGGACGCGGGGTCGCTCGGGGATCAGGCGCACATCCTGGACGCAGCCCTCGGCGGTCGCGACCTGCCACTGCCCGGAGACGGTGCGGACGGTCCCGTCGGTTCCTCGCACGGTCGCCTCGATGTCCAGCGGCTCCAGCGCCATCGGCAGCACGCGACCGCGCGCGCCGAGCAGCTCGGCCATCTGGTCCAGGCCCTCGATCGGATCCTCGAGGATCTGCCACAGCGCGACGATCAGGAGGTTGCCGAGCGCGTGCCCGTCCAGCTCGCCGTCGGTCGAGAAGCGGTGCTGGATGACATCGCCCCAGATGGAGCCCCAGTCGGAGTCCTCGCACAGCGCCGCGAGCGCCATGCGCAGGTCTCCGGGCGGCAGGACCGGCATCTCGGTGCGGATCCGGCCGGAGGAACCGCCGTTGTCGGCGACGGTGACCACGGCGGTGATGTCGTCGGCCAGCAGGCGCAGCGCGCGCAGGTTCGCCGCGAGGCCATGCCCGCCACCGAGCGCGACCACGCGCAGCGGACGCTGAGGGTCGCCGCGGCGGCCCCGTCGGGCGCTCGCAGAACGGTCGGCGCCGCGCAGGCGGTGGCCTCCGGTGCGGGGGGCGATGCTCATTCGCGCCCCAGGTCGCGGTGGCGGATCCGCACGGGATGGCCGAGGCGGCGCAGCTCGTCACCGATCTTCTCGGAGACCGCGACGGAGCGGTGCTTGCCGCCGGTGCAGCCGATCGCGAGGGTGGTGAAGTGCTTGTTCTCGGCGCTGTAGCCGCGCAGCACCGGGATGATCATCTCGAGATAGCGATCCACGAACTCCGCGGCGTTCTCGTCGCCGAGCACGTAGTCGGCGACCTCCTGGTCGGTGCCGCGCTTCGGGCGCAGCTCCGGCACCCAGTAGGGGTTCGGGATGAAGCGGACGTCGCTGACGTGATCGGCCTCGAGCGGAATCCCGTACTTGAAACCGAAGGAGAGCATCGTGACGGTGAGGCGCTGCTCGTCGCTCGTGCCGAAGACCGAGCGCATCTTCATCGTCAGCTGGTGCACGTTCAGCGGCGAGGTGTCGATGACGAGGTCCGCCATGCGCCGGTAGGGGGCGAGCATCTCGCGCTCGCGGCGGATGCCTTCGAGCACGCCCTCCTCGCCCTGCAGCGGGTGGGGGCGCCGCACGGAGTCGAAGCGTCGTACCAGGGTGGGCTCGTCGGCGGTGAGGAAGAGCAGGCGCAGACGCAGGTCGGCACGGCGCAGCTCGGCGACCACATCGGAGAGCTCGGAGAAGAAGGGTCCCGAGCGCGGGTCGACGACGACCGCGAAGCGGTTCTCGCGGCCGACGGCGCTCGCGCGCAACTCGTAGAGCGTGCCGATGAGCTGCGGGGCGATGTTGTAGACGACGTACCAGCCCATGTCCTCGAGGGCGTGGGCGGCGGTCTCGCGGCCGGCCCCGGCGAGGCCAGTGATGATGACGACGTCGCCCCGGGTATCGGTGCTGGGGCTCGGTACGGTCTCGTCGGTCACGGACGCTCCTTGGAAGTCGGGGGCGGTCTTGCGGACAGGTGCCGGCGCGGGCGGTCAGCCGTCGAGGATCTCGCCGGTGGCCATGTCGACGGTGACGCCGAGGACGTCCTCCCCGTCGGTGTCCGCCGGGGCCTGGTCCGTGCTGCTGTCCTGGTCGGATCGTAGCGCGGCGGTGATCTGCGCGGCCAACGCGGGCCCGATCCCGTCCACCTCCAGCAGCTCCTCCTCGCTCGCCTCGCGGATCGCGGAGACGGTCACGAAGCGGTCCAGGAGGGCGCGCCGACGCGCTGGTCCGAGGCCGGAG
>DAHVRS010000214.1 GCA_027322375.1 Brachybacterium sp.
GGCAGTCCGATCTGGTGCACGGTCCGCTCCCCCACCTGCAGCGGCACCATCCTCTCGGTGACCAGCACTCTCGCCTCGATCGCGTTGCGGGCGGAGATGATCGTGGCCCAGCCGTAGGGTTCGAGTCCGAGCTCCCCGGCGAGCTCCGGAGAGACCTCGCAGTACATCTCCGGCTGCAGCTCCGCGAGATAGGGCAGGAATCGGCTCATGCCCCCGGCGGTGTGGTGCTCGGTGATGCGGTAGGTGGTGAACACGTAGGGGTAGACGTCTCCGCCCGGCGCGGAGGCTCCCGGCGAGCTGAGGTTGTCCTCGCTGCGGAAGGTGACCCGGGTGGGGTTGGACTGCTGGGTGTACAGCGGGTTCGGGATTCGTGACTCGGGGGCCTCGTAGTGGGTGGGCAGCGGCCCGTCCACGAGTCCCGTCGGTGCGAACAGCCAGCCGCGGCCGTCGGGCTGCATGATGAACGCGTCGGTGCCGGCGAGGGCGGCGCCGCCGCCCTCGGACGGGTCGCCCGGGTCCTCGGGACGCTTCGTGGCGGGGAAGTCGGGCACGTCCTTGCCGGTCCAGCGCCCGGCCTCCTCGTCCCACCACACCCACTTCTTCCGCTCGCTCCAGGGCCTCCCCTGAGGGTCGGCGGAGGCGCGATTGTAGAGGATCCGGCGGTTCGCAGGCCAGGCCCAGCCCCACTCGGCGGCCGTCTCGTCCTGCTCCTGGCCGGGGGTGCGGCGGCGGGCCTGGTTGATGCCGTCGGCGAAGACGCCGGCGTAGATCCAGCAGCCGCCGTCGGTGGTGCCGTCATCGCGCATCTCGCCGAAGGAGGCGAGCGGCTGCCCGGCCTTCTCTCCGGTGAGGTGGCGGCCGTTGATCTCGGCGAGGACCGCCTCGGCGTGCGGGTCGCCGTGCTCGTCCTCCGGATAGTCCCAGGTGAGGTCGAGGAGCGGCCTATCACGCGGGTCGGTGGAGCCTTCGAGCTTCTGACGGATCCGCTTGCCGAGCTGGTACATGAACGCCAGATCGCTGCGGGCATCGCCCGGCGGGTCCACGGCCTTGTCGCGCCACTGCACCATGCGCTGCGTCTGAGTGAAGGAGCCGGCCTTCTCGGTGTGGTTCGCGGCGGGCAGGAAGAACATCTCCGTGCCGATCTCCTCCGGGGACAGCTCCCCGGACTCGATCTCGGGGCCGTCCTTCCAGAAGGTCGCGGACTCGATCATGTAGAAGTCCCGCACCACCATCCACTTCAGGTGGGTGAGCGCCAGGCGCTGCATGCGTCCGTTCGCGGAGCCGACGGCAGGGTTCTGGCCGAACAGGAAGTAGCCGTCCACCCCGCCCTCGAGCATCCGCGCGACGGTCTGGTAGGTGCCGTGCGCGCCGGTGAGACGGGGCAGGTGGTGGAAGCCCCAGTCGTTCTCCGCGGTGGCGTGCTCTCCCCACCAGGCCTTCAGCAGGTTGATCGTGTAAACGTCCGCGTCCGCCCAGAAGCCTTTCTGCTCCTTGCGCCCGATCCCGCGGGTGAACTCCGCGAAGTCGTCCTGACCTGCCTTCGGCATCGGGAGATAGCCGGGCAGGATGTGGTAGAGCGTGGGGATGTCGGTGGAGCCCTGGATCGTGGCGTGGCCGCGCAGCGCCATGATGCCGCCACCGGGCCGGCCCATATTCCCCATGAGCAGCTGGAGCACGGAGGCGGTGCGGATCATCTGCGCGCCGCCCTGGTGCTGGGTCCAGCCCAGCGCGTAGGCGAACATCGTGGTCTTCTCCCGGCCTGATGCCTCGGCGATGGAGCTGGCGAGATACTCGAAGTCCTCCGGGGAGATGCCGCAGGTGGCCTGCACCATCTCGGGGGTGTAGCGGGCATAGTGGCGCCTGAGGATCTGGAAGACGGTGCGCGGGTGCTGCAGCGTCTCGTCCCGTTCGGGCAGGCCGCGCGCGAGGTCCTCCGCCTCCCCCTGGTAGGCCCAGGAGGAGGTGTCGTAGACGCCGGTCTCCGGGTCGTAGCCGGAGAAGAGGCCGTCCAGGTCCTCGGGGTCGCCGTACTCCTCGCTGATGAGAGTGGAGGCGTTGGTGTAGGCGCGGACGTACTCCTCGAAGTACAGCTCGTTCTCGAGCACATGCCGGATCACGCCGCCCAGCAGCACGATGTCGGTGCCGGCCCGGATGGGCAGGTGCCGGTCGGCGTTCGCGGAGGTGCGGGTGAAGCGAGGGTCGATGTGGATCACGCGCGCACCGCGGCGCCGCGCCTCGATCACCCACTGATAGGCGACCGGGTGCGCCTCCGCCATGTTCGAGCCCTCGATGATGATGAGGTCAGAGTTGGCGAAGTCCTGCACCGTATTCGTGGCACCGCCACGACCGAACGAGGCTCCCAGACCGGGAACCGTGGCGGAGTGTCATATGCGGGCCTGGTTCTCGATCTGGATCGCGCCCGCGGCGGTGAAGAACTTCTTGATCAGATAGTTCTCCTCGTTGTCGATGGTCGCGCCGCCGAGGCTGGCGATCCCCATCGTGCGCCGCAGCGGATGACCGTGCTCGTCCTCGTCCTCCCAGTGCTTGCGGCGGGCTTCGAGGAAGCGGTCCGCGATCATGTCCATCGCGGTGTCGAGATCGAGGTCCTCCCAGTCCGTCGCATAGGGGCGGCGGTAGCGAACCTTCGTCTCGCGGAGGTAGGAGTTGGCGAGCTGCTCGCTCGCGGCCCCCTTGGGGCAGAGCCGGCCGCGGGAGACCGGCGAGTTCGGGTTCCCCTCGATGTGGGAGACGCGCCCGTCCTCGGTGTAGATGCGCTGGGAGCAGCCGACGGCGCAGTACGGGCAGACGCTCTCGGCCATCCCGTCGGCCGAGTCGGTGCGCGAGCTGGTCGCGCGCGTGCGCGCCGAGGTGACCGCGGTGCCACGCCCGGTCCGGTCACCGCCGCGAAACTGCCGGAGGACCGGCCAGTCGAGAGGTGTGATGCGCGCCATGACCGCATGGTATCAGCGCAGGTGCGGGGGCGGTGGCGCCTCGCGGAAGCTCGCCAGGACGTGCGGCGAACGGGGTCTGCAGCCGACGGGTCAGTCGTCGGCGGGCTGCTCGCCCGACTGCTCAGCGACGGCACCGGTATCGCGGATCCGTTCGTGGTGGCGGATCACCTCGGTGACGATGAAGCGCATGAACGCCTCCGCGAAGGTGGGGTCCAGTCCGGCGTCATCCGCGAGGGAGCGCAGGCGCGCGACCTGCTGAGCCTCGCGGTCAGGGTCTGCGGGTGGCAGTCCGTGCTCGGCCTTCAGCACGCCCACCCGCTGGGTGTGAGCGAAGCGCTCGGCGAGCAGGTGCACGAGGGCCGCGTCGATGTTGTCGATGCTGCGCCGCTCCTCGGCGAGGAGGACGCGGGCACGCTGGACCGCCTCCTCGCGGGATGCGGCCGCGGAATCCGGTGCGCTCATGCGCTCTGCTCCTGGCGGCCGGTGCCCTCGGCACGGTCCGCGTCCTTGCCGGTGAGCATGAGCGGGGCACGGCCCTCGATGACCACGCCCTCGGTGATGACCACCTTGACGACGTCATCGCGGGAGGGGACCTCGAACATCACCGGCTGCAGCGCCTCCTCGAGGATCGCGCGCAGGCCGCGCGCACCGGTCTCCCGCTCGATCGCGCGCTCGGCGATCGCCTCGAGGGCGCTGCGCTCGAAGTCGAGCTCCACGCCGTCCAGCGCGAACATCTTCTGATACTGCTTGACGAGCGCGTTGCGGGGCTCGGTGAGGATCGTGATGAGCGCGTCGCGGTCCAGGTCGGAGACGCTCGTGATGACCGGGAGGCGGCCGATGAACTCGGGGATCAGGCCGAACTTCAGCAGGTCCTCGGGCAGGAGCTTGCCGTAGAGCTCCTGCTGCTCGAGCGGGGAGTGCAGCTCGGAGCCGAAGCCGATGCCGCGCTTGCCGATCCGCGAGCCGATGATGTCCTCGATGCCGGCGAAGGCGCCTGCAACGATGAACAGCACGTTCGTGGTGTCGATCTGGATGAACTCCTGGTGCGGATGCTTGCGCCCGCCCTGGGGCGGCACCGCCGCGACCGTGCCCTCGAGGATCTTCAGCAGCGCCTGCTGCACGCCCTCGCCGGAGACGTCACGGGTGATCGAGGGGTTCTCGGCCTTGCGACCGATCTTGTCCACCTCGTCGATGTAGATGATGCCGCGCTCGGCCTTCTTGACGTCGTAGTCCGCGGCCTGCAGCAGCTTCAGCAGGATGTTCTCGACGTCCTCGCCCACGTAGCCGGCCTCGGTCAGCGCAGTCGCGTCCGCCATCGCGAAGGGCACGTCGAGCATGCGCGCGAGGGTCTGGGCGAGGTAGGTCTTGCCGCAGCCGGTGGGGCCCACCAGCATGACGTTGGACTTCGCGACCTCGACCTCGTCGGGCTTCTCCGCGTCCGCCTCCTCGGCGAGCGCGGCGGCGGCGCTGCGCGCGGGCGAGGCGGAGTCCTCGGCGTCCTGCGCGCGCAGGCGCTTGTAGTGGTTGTAGACGGCGACCGACAGTGCGCGCTTGGCGGGATCCTGGCCGATCACGTACTCGCCCAGGAACCCGAAGATCTCCTGCGGGGTGGGCAGGGCCGTCTGCTCCTCGGCGGCGGGCTGGGCGGCCTGGATCTCCTCGGCGATGATCTCGTTGCACAGCTCGATGCACTCTTCGCAGATGTACACCCCCGGGCCCGAGATCAGGCGCTCGACCTGCTTCTGCGATTTGCCGCAGAAGGAGCACTTGAAAACGTCACCGTTCTCGCTCGTCCGTGCCACAGCTCTCCTCCTCCTCGGCGCTCAGCTCCTGTCAGCCTACCTGCCGCTCCCCCGCGGGATCGCGGAGGCTCGCGGAGGGTGACGCTGGGTTCCCTCCGTTGCAGTGCAGGGCGTTGCGGGAGCTCCCGCAACGCCCTGCATGCGATGGTTCTCCGGTCCGCGAGACGGACCGGCGTGGCCTCAGCGGCCGAGCGCCGGACGCGTCTCCTTGCGGGACTCCAGCACCTGGTCGACCAGGCCGTACTCGAGCGCCGCCTGCGCGGTGAGGATCTTGTCGCGCTCGATGTCCTTGCTGATCTGCTCCTTGGACCGACCGGAGTGGTGGGCCAGGGTCTCCTCGAGCCACTCGCGCATGCGCATGATCTCGTTGGCCTGGATCTCCAGGTCGGAGGCCTGACCGCCGCCGCCCTCGCCGCCCATGGCGGGCTGGTGGATGAGGATGCGGGCGTTGGGCAGGGCGAGTCGCTTGCCCGGCGCGCCGGCGGCCAGCAGCACCGCGGCGGCGGAGGCCGCCTGGCCGAGGCACACGGTGGTGACCTCGGGCTTGATGTACTGCATCGTGTCGTAGATCGCGGTCAGCGCCGTGAAGGAGCCGCCGGGGCTGTTGATGTACAGCGTGATGTCGCGGTCGGGGTCCTGGGACTCGAGCACGAGCAGCTGCGCCATGACGTCGTCGGCCGAGGCGTCATCGACCTGGACGCCCAGGAAGATGATGCGGTCCTCGAACAGCTTGGTGTACGGGTCCTGGCGCTTGAAGCCGTAGGCGGTGCGCTCCTCGTACTGCGGCAGCACGTAGCGGGAGGAGGGCATGGGCGCCTGGGCGCCGGCCCGGCCGAGGGGCAGCGCGCCGAAGGGGCGGGGATCGAAGGTCACGGGGTCTCCTTGCGTGAAGGTGTCGATGAGGTCCGGGGCGCGGTCAGTCGTCGGTGCCGCCGCCGCCGGTGACGTCGCCGGAGCCGCGCACGATCTTGTCGATGAAGCCGTACTCGAGAGCTTCATCAGCCGTGAACCACTTGTCGCGGTCCGAGTCGGCGGTGATCTGCTCGACGCTCTTGCCCGTCTGCTCCGCGATCAGCTCCGCGAGGGTGCGCTTCATGGAGAGGATGAGCTCCGCCTGGATCTTGATGTCCGTCGCGGTGCCGCCCAGGCCGCCCAGCGGCTGGTGCATGAGCACGCGGGTGTGCGGGGTCGCGTAGCGCTTGCCCTTCGCGCCGGAGGAGAGCAGGAACTGCCCCATGGACGCAGCCATGCCCATGCCGACCGTGACCACGTCCGGCTTCACGAACTGCATCGTGTCGTAGATGGCCATGCCGGCGGTGATGGAGCCGCCGGGGCTGTTGATGTAGAGGTAGATGTCCTCGTCAGGATCCTCCGCCGCGAGCAGCAGCAGCTTCGAGCAGATCGCGTTGGCGTTCTCGTCACGCACCTCGGAGCCGAGCCACACGATGCGCTCCTGCAAGAGGCGCTGGTAGACATTGTCGTTCAGGCCCATCGGGGTGTCGCCGCCCGCGTTGCGGGGCGGAGAGGTCTGAGTGCTCTGAGAGGACACGGGGTCTCCTTCATGCCGGTGGTCGTCGATGCCACGACTCTAGGCGCTGGAAGGGGGCCCCGCGCACCCTGTTCGCCGCAGGCGCACTGCCAGCATCCGCCGCAGGCGCAGCACCGTCGGCAGTCACTCTCTGCACGCGCTGGCACTGCCGCTCGTGTGCGCCAGCTCCCCGCGATCGTCAAGTCAGGGCGCGTTCGGGTCACGACCTCCCACTGGTCGGTAAAGACCCTCCCAAGAACCCGGACCGGCTCTGCCAACGGGCGTGACCGGACGCCGGGGACTCTCTTAGCGTGGAGCCATCGCCCCGCACGGCACCTTCGCCAATCGCCGGTGGCCGCCCATGCCAGAGCAGTACAGCCCGGAGAACCCGCCCGGGATCGGAAGGAACGAACCGCACACCATGGCTCAGCACAACACGCACCGCATCCCCGGCCGCGCCCAGCTCCCCACCCACCACGCACAGCGCGCAGCCCGCGGCCTCGGTGGCGCAGCGGTCCTCGGCACTGTCGTCCTCGGCACCGCCTTCGCCGGCAGTGCCGCGCAGGCCGCTCCGGCCACCACTCCCGCCGCGACCCCCGCCGCCGCGCAGGCTGCCCAGGTGCCGGCCGCGACCACCGCCCCCTCGGCGGTCCTCGACTCCACCCAGAAGCTCCGCTGGGGCTCCCGCGGCGCTGCCGTGAAGGACCTCCAGTCCGCGCTCAACGACAACGGTGCGAACCTCGTCGTCGACGGCGTCTTCGGCAAGCGCACCCACGCCGCGGTGAAGAGCTACCAGAGCTCGCACGGCCTCAGCGTCG
Organism: Brachybacterium sp.; assembly: GCA_027322375.1. Classification (GTDB taxonomy): domain Bacteria; phylum Actinomycetota; class Actinomycetes; order Actinomycetales; family Dermabacteraceae; genus Brachybacterium. Next base: position 7,100 of record DAHVRS010000214.1, read on the forward strand.
ACGGTGTCGTCGGCCCGCAGACCCGCGGCGCGCTCAACGGCGGTGTCGCCACCGGTGGTGCCTCGGCCCCGACCTCGTCCTCCTCCTCGAGCAGCGGCTCCACGATCGTGAACGCGGCCGAGTCCGCGCTCGGCACCCCCTACCGCTGGGGCGGCTCCTCGCTCTCCGGCATGGACTGCTCGGGCCTGGTGAACTACGCCTACAACGCCGCGGGCATCTCGATCCCCCGCACCTCCAGCCAGATCGCCAACGGCGGCCGCTGGATCTCCCAGTCCCAGGCGCAGCCCGGCGACATCGTCGCCTGGTCCGGCCACGTCGCGATCTGCGCCGGCAACGGCCAGATCATCGACGCCTCCGGCTCCAAGCAGCGTGTCGTCAAGCGCGCCATCTGGGGCAACCCGATCGGCTTCGTGACCTACCGCTGAGCCACCCGCTCACCGGTCCACGGCCCGGCTTCCCGCAAGGGAAGCCGGGCCGTTCCCGTTCCCGAGGCACTGAGCCTTCCCCGTCCCCTCTCAGCACCCCCTCCGCTCCTCGCCCCTCCCCACGCCATCCCGCTTCCCGGACACGAATTATCAAGCCCTCTGCATGACATCAGCGCCCATTGCGCTTCGAGGTCACGGGCAGGGCTTGAAAGTTCGCGCACGGCCCCCGGGGACGAGCTCGACAGACCGGCACTCAGGGCGGCGCTGCGCACCAGCACCGGCACCAGCACCAGCACCAGCACCGGCAGCACCCGCACTCGCCCCCAGACATGACGACAGGCCGCCATCCCCAGCTCGGGGATGACGGCCTGTCGTGCGGTGCCCGTCAGGGGCGGGAGGTCACTCGGCCTTCTCGGCCTCGTCCTTGTCCGCCGCCTTCTTCGCGGGCGCCTTCTTCGCGGGCGCCTTCTTCGCGGGCGCCTTCTTGGCCGGAGCCTTCTTGGCGGGCGCCTTCTTCGCGGGGGCCTTCTCCTCGGCCTCGGCGTCGTCGGCCGCAGCGGCCTCGTCAGCCTTCGCAGCCAGCTTCTTGACCGGGGCCTTCTTCGCCGGAGCCTTCTTCGCCGGAGCCTTCTTGGCGGGCTTCTCCTCCGCCTTCTCGGACTCCTCGGCACCCTCGGCGTCAGCAGCCTCGTCCTCGGCATTCAGGCCCAGGTCCAGGACGTCGCCCGCAGCGTTCTTCACGGTGACCTCGGCGAGGACCACGTCGAGCGCCTTGGAGCGCTGGACCTCGGCGAAGATCTGCTCGAGCTGGCCGGACTGGGCGAGCATCTGCAGCAGCTGGTTCGGCTCGATGCCGTACTGCTGGGAGAGCTGGGTCATGTAGTGCATGAGGTCGGCCTGGTCGACCTGGACCTCCCGGGACCCATTGATCTCGTCGAGCAGGAACTGCGAGCGAACGGCCTTCTCGGTGTCCTCGCGGATCTCCTCGCCGTGCGGGTCGCCCGGCTCCTTGCCCTCGTTCTCGAGGTGGGAGGTGATCTCGTCCTCGACGAGCTGCTCGGGGACGGGGATCTCGAGCTCCTCGAGGAGCTTCTCGAGGAGGGCGTTGCGGGCCAGGGCCACGCGGTTGCCCTCGGCGTCCTTCTCGGCCTGCGCCTTGAGGTCAGCCTTGAGCTCCTCGATGGTGTCGAACTCGGAGGCCATCTCGGCGAACTCGTCGTCGGCCTCGGGCAGCTCGCGCACCTTGACGGACTGCGCGGTGACCTTGACCTGCGCCTCTTCGCCCGCGCGGTCGCCACCGGCGAGCTTCGAGACGAAGGTGGTGGTCTCCTCGGCGGAGAGGCCGGTGAGCGCCTCGTCGAGGCCCTCGAGCATGTTGCCCTCGCCGATGCGGTAGGAGACGCCCTCGACGGACTCGATCTCCTCGTCGTCGATGGTCGCGGTCATATCGAGGGAGACGAAGTCGCCGTCCTCGGCCGGGCGGTCCACGCCCACGAGGGTGCCGAAGCGCTCGCGGAGCTCGTCCAGGCGCACCGAGACGGCGTCCTCGTCGACGGTGGGCTCCTCGATCTCGACCTCGTAGGAGGCGAAGTCGGGCAGGGTGATCTCGGGGCGGATGTCCTGCTCGACGGTGAAGACGAGGTTGCCCTCGTCCTTGCCGTCCAGGCCAGGGATCTCGGAGACCTCGACCTCGGGGCGACCCACGGGCTTCAGCTCCGCCTCGGCGGCGGCCTGCTGGTAGAAGTCGGGCAGGGAGTCGTTGACGGCCTCCTGCAGGATCGCCGGGCGGCCGAAGCGCTGCTCGACGAGCTTGGAGGGGACCTTGCCCTTGCGGAAGCCGGGGATCTGCACCTGATCGGCGATCTTCTTGGTGGCGGCCTCGACGGCGGGCTTGAGCTCGTCGAAGGGCACCTCGACGGTGAGCTTCACCCGGGTGGGGCTGAGCTTCTCGGACTCGGTCTTCACTGGTCAGGTCTCCCTGTAGATGGACATCGGATGGACGCTTCTGAAGGCGCCCCGGGGCCCGCCGCGGCGGCGACCCGGTGGCGGAGTCGGGGTGACAGGATTTGAACCTGCGACTTCCCGCTCCCAAAGCGGGTGCTCTACCAAGCTGAGCTACACCCCGGAGGGCAACCCAGGGGATATTACCCGTTCCTCCCGCACGGCGCGCCGGGAGGTGGTGGGCCCTGTGAGCAGATGCATGTCGCCTCGGCCACTGCGCCGTGGCGGGAATGTGCTCGATGCGCGCTGATCTGGTTCAATAGGTGCCGTATGCGGGCGTAGCTCAATGGTAGAGCCTCAGTCTTCCAAACTGATTACGCGGGTTCGATTCCCGTCGCCCGCTCGCATGGACGGGCCGCATCCCTCCTGCTCAGGCAGGGATGCGGCCCGTCGTCATTCCTCGTTCCGCGGAGGCCTGGCACGGACTCGCAGCACCGCGGTGGAGTCATCGTCCGCCAGCACCCGGTCCACGGCGCCGAGCCGTCCGCTCGCCCGCGCCGCCTGCGCGGCGGCATCGCACTGCTCACGGTGCATCTCCAGCAGGAGCACGCCGCCGGGGGCGAGGTGATCGGCGGCACCGGCCAGCAGCGCACGCACCACCTCCAGTCCGTCCTCCCCTCCCGCGAGCGCCCCGGGTCTACGTCGGCGGCGTGCACTCGGGCGCTCGGGAGGCGTCTGGCCACGAGCGCGGCGACCGGTGCGGCGCCCGCGCACAGCTCGAGCACTCGCCGTGCGGGCAGCTCCCGCGCGGCCCGCAGGGTCTTGGTGATGAGCAGCGCGGTGCGCCGACGGGGCACGAACACGCCCGACGCGACGGCGAGCCGCTCCCCCAGGACATCGACCTCGCCGACGACGTGCTCGAGGAACTCCCCGGCCACGCGCCGGCGCGTCATCTCCTCGAGCTGGGCGGCATCGTGGCGGCGCGGCGCAGCTCCGCAGCCTCCTCCTCGGCGAAGACGCAGCCCGCGGCGCGCAGGCGTGCCGTGGTGCTCTCGAGAGTCGCTGTGCCCATCTGGCCCATCCGGGAAGTATCCGCGATCCGGTCCCGTCAGTGCCAGGCCCGTCGTGGACGGACCGCCGTGGCCTGCCCGTCTGCCGTCGTGTCCGATTCCCGCTGGTGCCGCAGGCCCGGACGCGGTTCACTGGACTCATGCAGTCGATGACTGATGATGAGCGCTACGCCGCGATCCGTGCCCGGGACGCGCGCTTCGACGGCATGTTCTTCACCTGTGTGCGCTCCACCGGGATCTTCTGCCGTCCCTCCTGCCCGGCGCGCACCCCCTCCCGGGGCGGGGTCGAGTTCGTGCCCTCGGCCGCGGCGGCGGTCGCCGCGGGCTTCCGTGCCTGCAAGCGCTGCGGGCCGACGGCCCCGCCGGGCAGCCCCGACGCTGATCCTGCGGGCTCTCTCGCGGGGCGGGCGCTGCGCCTGCTCGAGGCCGGGGCGCTCGACGGGGAGGGGACGGTTCCCGCGCTCGCAGCGCGCCTGGCGGTCTCCGAGCGGACGCTGCACCGGGCGCTCGTGGACCGCACCGGCGCAGGCGCTCTCGCCCATGCCCGGATCCTCCGCGCCCGTCGCGCGCATGAGCTGGTCACCGGCACGGATCTGCCGCTGGCACGGATCGCGCACGCTGCTGGCTTCGGCTCCGAGCGCCAGTTCCATGACACGTTCTCCACGATCTTCGGGCACGCCCCCTCGGTGGTGCGGGAGCGCCAGCGCTCCACCCGACACAGCGCATCCGACGGGCCCAGCGCCGCCGACGGGCCCCGGACCCACGGGCAGTCTGGCGCGGTGGTCACCGCGCGTCTCGCCCTGCGCGGCCCCTTCGACGGGGCGGGCCTCGCGGACTGGTTCGCCCATCGCGCCGTCCCCGGCGTCGAGGAGCTCGACGGCCTCGTGTGGACGAGGGCCCTGCGCCTCCCGCACGGCCCGGCCGTGGTGCGCGTGGATCTTTCCGCTCCCGCCCCGCTCACCGCCCGCCTCGCCCTCGCGGATCTGCGCGACTATGCCGCGGCGATCGCGACCGTGCGCCACCTGCTGGATCTCGACGCGGACCCCGTCGGCATCGATACGGGGCTCCGCGCCGCACTGCCTGCGTTCGCCGCGCTGGTCGCGGCGCGGCCCGGGGTGCGCCTGCCGGGCGCGCCGAGCCCGCGAGAGGCGCTGCTGTGGGCGATCACCGGTCAGCAGATCACCGCCTCCCAGGCCGCCGAGCAGATCACACGCGCCACCGACCTGCTCGCTGAGGAGCTGCCGGGCGCCCTGCGCACGGGCGGCGTGCACCGACTGCCCGTGGACCCCGTCCGCGCCGCCGAGCGCGCCGAGGAGTGGTTCCGCGGCCCCGGTGCCCGGCGCCGCACCCTCACCACCGCCGTCCCCGCCCCGGGACTGGAGGCGGAGGCGGGCCCGTCGAACCTCCGCGAACGGTTGCTCGCCCTGCATGGGGTGGGGCCCTGGACCGCGGACTACGTGCTGCTGCGCGGTGCGCGGGCGGTCGATGTCGCCCCGGCGCGGGATGCCGCGCTGCTCACCGCTGCGAAGGACCTCGGCCTCGCCCAGGACCACGCCGAGCTCACCGCCGCGCTGCGCAGCGCCTCCCCGTGGTGCTCCTACGCCTGCTTGCACCTGTGGCACCACGCCGCCGCGCTCCGCCGCGGCGCGTCCTCCCTCGGCACGAGCACCGCCATCACGCATTCGCCTACTTCGCACTCGCCCGCTTCTCACTCCCCCGCCCCTGTGGAAGGACCCACCTCATGAGCACCAGCTGGACCCCCTCCCCGGCCTCCCCGCCGCGCCATCGCCGAGTC
>DAHVRS010000215.1 GCA_027322375.1 Brachybacterium sp.
GCGCGCCGACGACGCGGCCCTCCTCGACCAGCAGCTCCTCGACCGCGTGGCGGGTGCGCAACGTGATCCGGCCGCTCTCGCGGTGACCGCTCAGAGAGCGCAGGAACGGTTCGACGATCCCGGGGCCGGTGCCCCAGGTGATGTGGAAGCGGGGCACGGAGTTGCCATGCCCCTCGGCGCGGCCGTCACCCCGCTCGGCCCAGCCGACCACGGGGAAGAGCTTCACACCGATCGAGCGCAGCCACTCCCGCTTCTCCCCCGCCGCGAACTGGAGATACGCCTCCGCCCAGCGGCGCGGCCAGGTGTCGTCGGCCCCCTCGAACCCCGCGGAGCCGAACCAGTCCTGGCGGGCGAGCGCGACGCTGTCGCGGACGCCGAGGCGGCGCTGCTCGGGGGTGTCCACGAGGAACAGCCCGCCGAAGCTCCACCAGGCCTGGCCGCCGAGGCCCTGCTCCCCTTCGCGTTCGAGCAGCAGGACGCGCCGGCCGGCGTCGGCGAGCGTAGTGGCGGCGACGAGGCCGGCGAGGCCCGCGCCCACCACGATCACGTCGTGCTCGCCGCCTCGCCCCGCCATGTCAGCGCACCCGGATCCGCTGGACGCGCTCGAGCGGGTCGGTCTCGTTGCGCCCGGACATGCTGCGGTTCCGCAGGCGGGTGCGGCGGCCCACCTTCTGGTCTCCCTGGCGCAGGTTCCCGACGGCGACCTGCGTCTCCCGCTCGTAACGGTGGCGCTTGTCGGTGTTGCGGTAGTAGCGGTAGATGACGCCGTAGACCGCGGCGAACACTGCAGGGCCCACCACGAAGGGCAGCGCGATGAGGCCGCCGCCGCTGTCGCCGTCGGCGAGCAGCATCGGGGTGGTCGGCGAGGCCATCACCTCAGCGAGCAGCGGGAGCACAGGCACCTCCGGGGACAGGGGACGACGGGACGGTCATGAGCGGCCGCCTCACATGAACAGCCCGAAGAAGGCGACGATACCGGAGAGCACCGTCGCGACGCCGCTGGTCGCGCACGCGACCGCGAAGATCTTCGGATGGGAGACCGGCACGGAGCCCATCGTCGCGCCCGTGCGGGCGTTGACGGCGATGTAGTGCTGCATGCTGCCCTCGTCCTTGGCGGACTGGGCGTAGCTGTACAGCCACACCGGCACGTACACGGACACCCAGCGGGTGCCGCGCACGACCACGCCCTCCTGCTCCCAGCGCACGCCGCGGTCATAACCGGCGACGGTGGGCGTCGCCTTCGCACGGGCGATCGCGAGGAAGCGGTCCTCGACCTCATCGTCGACGTCGCGGATGTTCAGGTCGCGGCGCTCGGCGGTGAAGTTCTTGAGGTAGTTCGGGTTGTAGATGACAGCGTTCTCGGTGTCGTACGGCTGGACGGCATCGAGGATGTTGTTCGTCGCGGTCTCGTTCTGCGTCGCGTCGAAGCGCTGGGCGGACTCGACCGTGAGGTCGTCCACGAGCAGGTCGAAGGCGCGCTTCACGGCGTGGACGTCCGCGTCGTAGTAGGTGACGTTGCGGGCGTTGTCGCCGCTGCCCTCGCGCACCGTGTACTTGCGCGTGGTGACCTCGCCGCGGCCGTGCAGCTCGGCGTGCAGGTTGCCGTCCACGACGAGATACGGGATGTACACGCCCATGACGTTGTCCGGCACGAACTCGGCCTTGAAGCGGCTGTCGGCGAAGGTGCGCCGCTTGGCGACGAACTGCTCGATCCGCGCGATCGCCTCCTCGCGCGTGAGCTGGAAGGGCAGCACCGCATCGGGCACCGAGCCGCCCGCGACCTGCGAGTTGATCGAGAGGGTCTGGCGGCACCAGTGGCAGCGCGCCTGGGTCTCCTGCTGGGCGTTGAGGACGACCTCCGCGCCGCAGCCCTGGCACTTCAGGGTCACGATCGCGGGCTCGTCGCGCACATCGGAGGTGCCGGACGCCATCGTGTGCCCGCGCAGCTCGGCGATCGAGCTGTCCAGGCCGAAGGTCTGCTCGGCGTTGGGCTCGTTCCAGGTGTGGCGGCAGTAGGCGCACATGAGCGCCTTCGCCTCGAGGGAGTAGGAGCTCTCGGCGCTCCCGCAGCGAGGGCACTTGTTCAGGCCGTCCTCACGGCCGGAGCTCGTGTCGATGATCCGGTTCGTGGGCTCCGACGGTCGCCGCTCGGGCGGCGTCTGCTGCGGAGGCTGCTGCTGCGGTGGGGGCGGCTGCCGCCGTGGGTCCGGCTGGGCCCACGGCGGCGGCTGAGGTGGCTGGGACATCGTGCTGTACGGCCCCGGTCAGAGACCGAGCGCGGCCTTCTTCGCCGCCTCGTAGTCCGCCTCGGTGATCAGGCCCTGGTCCAGCATCTGCTTGTACTGGGCGAGCTTCGCGACGGGGTCCTCCGGGGCGGGCGCGGCAGCCTGCTGGGGTGCGTGCTGCTGCGGGGCGGCCTGCTGGGGCGCCTGCTGGCCCGGCGGGTTCCACGGCTGGACGGGGTTCACGAGCCCGCCGGCCGCGCCCATGCCCGCACCGAACATCGCCAGGCCCGCACCGCCACCGGTCTCCCCCGCGGCCTGCACGCCGCGCGCGACGGACTGGTTGAGGAAGGACTGCGAGCGGGCGCCGGAGAGGGCGTCGGCC
>DAHVRS010000221.1 GCA_027322375.1 Brachybacterium sp.
GCGGCCCGCGCACCCGCGCCTCGGCACATACCCTGGGCCCATGGTGACCTCACTTCCGTACGGCTCCTGGCCCTCGCCCATCACCGCTGAGCTCCTCGCGACCGGTGGCACCCGGCTCGGCGGGCCGCGCTTCGTCGGCGAGGAGGTGTGGTGGATCGAGGGGATCGCCACCGAGGGCGGTCGCCAGGCGATCATCCGCACCGCAGGACCCGTCGGCTCGGCGGATCTCGACGCTGCCGCCGACAACCCCGCTGCACCCGCCGAGAACGTCACCGTGCTGCCCGCCCCGTACAACGCCCGCTCGCGGGTGCACGAGTACGGCGGCGCGAGCTGGACCGTCGTCCCCGAGCCAGATGCCGCCACCGCCGACGAGCGCCCGCTCGTCGTCTTCGTGAACTTCGAGGACCAGCGCGTCCACGCCCTGCGCGAGGGCGAGCAGCCCCGCCCCCTCACCCCCGTCGGGCCCGAGGTGCCCTCCGCGCACGGGCCCTCGCTGCGCTGGGCCGAGCCGACCGTCGTGACGCTCGCGGGCGGCGAGATCGAGGTGTGGTGGATCTGCGAGGACCACACCGGCGGTGAGGGCGGGCCGCGCACCGGCGCGGACGGCGCCCCGCACATCGAGCGGTACATCGTCGCGGTCCCGCTGGACGGCTCCGCAGCCGACGACCCCGCCGCGCTGCGGCGCGTCACCCCCTCGAGCCGTTTCGTCGCGAACCCGCGCCTCAGCCCCGACGGACAGCGCCTCGCCTGGCTGAGCTGGGAGCACCCGCAGATGCCCTGGGACGGCACCGAGCTGCACGTCGCCCCGCTCATGAACGGCAGCGCCGGCGAGGGCGAGATCATCGCGGGCGGCACCGAGATCTCCGTCCTCCAGCCCGAATGGCTCGACGCGGACCGCCTCATGTTCCTCGCCGACTCCTCCGGCTGGTGGAACCCCTGGACCTGGTCCGCCGCCGACGGCGCCCAGCAGGTCCTCGAGCGCGAGGAGGAGTTCGGCGGCCCGCTGTGGAGCCTCGGCACCACCTGGTACCACGTGCTCGACGCCGACCGTGTCCTCATCGAGCACGGCCGCGCCGCGACCGGCCTGTCCGTCCTGCAGGTCAGCACCGGGGAGCTCGCGCCGCTCGACTGCCCGCTCACCTCGATCGGCTCGCTCGATGTGCGGGCCGACGGGCTCGTGGTCCTCGACGGCGCCTCGCCCACGCAGTTCACCGCCATCCACCTCGCCCGTCTCGACTTCGGCACGGGCTCGTCGGCCGATGATGCAGGCGCACCTGCGCTGTCGGCGCTCACCGTGCTGCGCTCCTCCCGCGAGGACGCCCCGGACCCGGGGCTGCTGCCCGAGGCGGAGGGCATCGAGGTGCCGCTGCCGGACGGCGGCGTCGTGCACGCGATCGTGCACCGCCCCCGCCAGGAGGGGATCGAGGGCCGCGACGGCGAGCTGCCGCCGTTCATCGCGCAGGTCCACGGCGGCCCCACCGCGCACGTCCCGCCCGTGCTGTCCCTGCCGATCGCGTACTACACCTCGCGCGGCCTCGGCGTGGTGGTCGTGAACTACGGCGGCTCCACCGGCTACGGCCGCGCCTACCGCGACCGGCTCAAGGGCCAGTGGGGCGTGGTCGACGTCGCGGACACCGTCGCCGTGATGGAGCACCTGGTCAGCGAAGGGATCGCCGACGGCAACCGGCTCGCGATCGAGGGCGGCAGCGCCGGCGGCTGGACCACGCTGGCGTGCCTGACCCGCACCGACACCTTCGCCGCGGGCGCCTCCAGCTTCGGGGTGGCCGAGCTCGAGCAGTTCGTCCAGGACACCCACGACTTCG
>DAHVRS010000265.1 GCA_027322375.1 Brachybacterium sp.
CAGCGGCGACACCGCCGCCCACGACGATCACCTCGGGGTCCAGCAGGCTCGCGATCGAGGCCATGCCCTCCCCCAGCCAGCGGCCGATCTCGGCGATCAGCTCGACCGATCCCGGATCACCCTCCTGGGCGAGACGCGTGATGAGCGGGCCGTCGATGTCCTCGCGATCGCCTCCTGCGGCCTGGACCAGCGGATCCATCAGCGGATCCCCGGCGAGGGCGCGGAAGTGGGCGTTGCGCACGAGCGCGGTGCCCGAGGTGTACTGCTCGAGGCAGCCCTTGCGGCCGCAGCCGCACCACTGCCCCTCGGGAACCGCGGTCATGTGCGCGACCTCGCCCGCGAAGCCGCCGCTGCCGCGGATCAGCTGACCGTCCAGCACGATCGCGCCGCCGAGACCCGTGCCGACGGTCGCCATCAGCATGTGGCGCGCCTCGGTCGCCGCGCCGAAGCGGTACTCGGCCCAGCCCGCCGCGTTTGCGTCGTTCTCCACGATGACCGGCAGGCCCGTGAGGCGCTCGATCGCGTCGGCGAAGGGTTGCTCGCGCCAGGCGAGGTTCGCGGCGAACCGGATCGTGCGTCGGTCGGAGCTGACGAAGCCCGCGGCGCCGACGCCCACGCCGACCACCTCGTGCGCGGTGCGCAGCTCGGTGACCGCGTCCCCGACGGCCGCCTCGATGAGCTCAGGGTCGGTCGCCGGGGTGCTGCGCATGGTCGCTGCGATGATCCGCCCGCCCTCGTCGACCACTCCCGCCGCGATCTTCGTCCCGCCGATATCCACTCCGATGGAGAGCATGCCGCTCCTGTCCACTCGTCCCGCATCATGAGGCGGGCCCACCGTCCGCTCGTCCGCGAGAAGGGGCCCTCACCTGCCTGTCGAGGACCATCGTAAAGGGCTCTCTGCCGTAGACTCGCTCGCGACCCCCGCAGCGATCCCGGGCAGGTGCTCGGGCCCCTCGGACCCTGCCGCCGCCCGAATCGAAGGAGATTCGATGAAGCAGTACACGACCCCGCCCCAGCACGAGAGCCGGCCGGAGGAGAACACGACCGACCTGCTGCTGGGCCGTTTCCGCTCGGACCCCTCCGTGCCGATCTTCGAGCTCGCTCAGGAGGACGGCACTTACCGGCCCCTCCAGGTCGCCGACTTCATCGCCGAGGTGAAGCAGGTCGCCAAGGGCTTCATCGCCTCCGGCGTCGAGTCCGGCGACGTGGTCGCGATCCTCTCCCGCACCCGCTACGAGTGGGCGCTCGTGGACTGGGCGGTGTGGTTCGCCGGCGCTGTGAGCGTCCCGATCTACGAGACCTCCTCCCCCAGCCAGATCCAGTGGATCGCCTCCGACGCCGAGGCCCGCTTCGCGATCGTCGAGACCGCCCGCCATGCGGAGGACGTCGAATCCGTGCGCGGCGAGCTGCCGCGCCTGGACCGCATCGGCGTGCTCGAGGACGGGATCCTCGAGGACCTCAAGGCCCGTGGCACGGACGTCACCGACGAGCAGCTCGAGGAGCGCCGCACCTCGCGCCGCATGGAGGACGTCGCAACGATCATCTACACCTCGGGCACGACCGGCCGGCCCAAGGGCGCCCAGCTCACACACGCGAACTTCGTGGACACCACCCGCAGCGCCCTCACCCTGCTGGGCGACCACGTGCTCCCGCCCGGCTCGCGCCTGCTGATGTTCCTGCCGCTCGCGCACGTGTTCGCGCGCCTGATCACGGTGCTCGCCGCGTCCTGGCCGGTCACCACCGCCTTCACCCCGGACACGAAGAACCTCCTCCCGGATCTCGCCGCGTTCAAGCCCACCTTCCTCCTCGCCGTGCCGCGCGTCTTCGAGAAGGTCTACAACGGCGCCGAGGCCAAGGCGATCGCCGGCGGCAAGGGCAAGATCTTCGCCACCGCCGCGAACACCGCGATCGCCTACTCGAAGGCCCTCTCCGAGGGGAAGGTGCCGTTCACGCTGCGTGCCAAGCACGCCCTCTTCGACAAGCTCGTCTACGGCACGCTCCGCGGTGCGATGGGCGGGAACGTGCTGTGGGC
>DAHVRS010000292.1 GCA_027322375.1 Brachybacterium sp.
CGGCCGCCGCATCGCGCAGGCCGAGCTCGTCCGCCGCCTCCCGGCTCAGCATCGGGCAGGTGCTCGAGCTGCTGCGTGACGAGTTCCCCGATCTCGCGCACTCGAAGCTGCACTACCTCGAGTCCGAGGGCCTGATCGCGCCCGAGCGCACCCCGAGCGGCTACCGCAAGTACAGCCGCGAGGATGTCGAGCGACTGCGCTTCGTGCTGCGCCCCCAGCGGGACCGGTTCTGGCCGCTGAAGGTCATCAAGGAACACCTGCTCGAGCACGGCGTGGACTCCGAGGTCACCTCGATCGCCTCCCGCCCCGGCCCCACCTCCACCCTGCAGGCCGTGCGCCTGGACCGTCGAGGGCTGGCCCGTGAGGCCGCCGTCGAGGATGCCTTCCTCACCGAGCTCGAGCAGTACGGGCTGCTGCCGGAGAGCCCGCTCTTCTACGGCGCGACCGAGCTCGAGATCGTCGGCGCCGCCCGCGACCTGGCCGATGAGGGCCTGCATCCGCGCCACCTGGTGATGCTCCGCACCGCCGCCGAGCGCGAGGCGCACATGATCCGCTCCGTCACGAGTCCCCGCTCGCGCGCCGGCGACCCCGCCGCCCGTGGTGCGGCCGAGAACTTCGCCCATGACCTGGGGGAATCCATGATCACCCTGCACGCCGCTGTGCTGAGGACCAAGCTTCGGGACAGCTGAACCGACCCGGCCGTCACCCCACCGTGACCTTCCTGCGGCGCGTTGCTATGAGCGCGCCGCTGCTTCGCGCTAGTGTGGGCGTAGGCTCTCACCTTCCCCCTCGGAGAGCCGGAACCCGGAGGTAGCCGTGAACGCCACTCGAGGCGACGATCGCACTGAACAGTCCACCGTCCCCGCAGAGCCTGCCCAGGGCGTGCTCTTCGACGACGTGGTGGACACGCCCGGTGAGCTCGGTTACCGCGGCCCGGCCGCCTGCAAGGCCGCCGGCATCACCTACCGCCAGCTCGACTACTGGGCCCGCACGGGCCTGGTCGAGCCGAGCGTCCGCGCTGCCCACGGCTCCGGAAGCCAGCGCCTCTACGGCTTCCGCGACATCCTCGTGCTCAAGGTCGTCAAGCGCCTCCTCGACACCGGCGTGTCCCTTCAGCAGATCCGTGTGGCCGTCGGCGCGCTGCGTGAGCGCGGTATCGACGACCTCGCTGGCATCACCCTCATGAGCGACGGCGCCTCCGTCTACGAGTGCACCTCCGCCGAGGACATGTTCGACCTGGTCCAGGGTGGTCAGGGCGTGTTCGGCATCGCCGTCGGCCGCGTGTGGCGCGAGGTCGAGAACGACCTCGCCGTCCTGCCCGGCGTGAACCCGGCCGATGACGCCGCGCTCGCCCTCCAGGACGAGCTCGCCGCGCGTCGCCGCGCCCGCCAGGCCGGTTGAGCCTGCAAGGCCAGCTCAGCTGCTAGACCGGCTGAGCCGCCGCGGCTCGGCGCGCACTGCGCCACACGCACCGCGCACCACCCGCTGATCCCATGACGAGGGCGGGCCCCTGGGGAAGGGTGCCCGCCCTCGTCATGTGTGCGTGGTGTTCTCCGAGTCGTGCGTGCTGGCCGCGCGCGCCGGTGCGGCGACGCGCGCGGGGGGAGGGGTCAGGAGTTCTGGCGCGAGTCCATGACGGTCTTCAGCAGTGCATCGAAGTCCTCGGTGAGCCGCTTGCCGGAAGCGCCCTGGTAGGTGTGCAGCGGTACGGCGCCGCCCTGCGCCTGCTGCAGGCCCACGCGCTCCTCGATCACGGGCTCGAGCACCGCGGCGCCGAACAGCTCGCGCAGCTCGGCCAGGCGGTACTGGTGCTCCACGGAGCGGGGACGGTAGCGGTTCACGACCAGGCCCAGCGGCTGCAGGCGCGGCGCGATGCCCTCGTCATGCATCTCCGTGGCGAGCTTGAGCGCGCGGTCCGCGGCGGTCACGGCGAAGAAGCCGGGCTCGGCGACCACGAGTGCACGGTCCGAGGCGGCCAGCGCCATCTGCGTCAGCCCGTTCAGGGACGGCGGGCAGTCGATGAGAACCAGGTCGTACTGGTGGGTGCGCTTGTCCAGTGCCTGGTGGAGGCGGTGCAGATCCTTCGGCTGGGGCGTGGGGGAGTCCATCACCGCCGACCGGCTCGAGCCGGGGATCACGTCCAGATGCGAGGCGGCATCCTTCGACCAGGGAGCGGGGATGATCGAGCGGTCGATCGTCTCCGTCCGCGGGGAGGTGAGGACCTCGGCGATGTCGAGGGTGCTGGCCGGTTCGCCGAGCAGTCCCAAGGTGGTGTCCCCTTGGGGGTCGAAGTCGACCACGAGGGTGTTCACCCCCTGATGCAGCGCCGCCGATGCCAGGCCGAGGGTCACCGACGTCTTGCCGACGCCGCCCTTCAGGGAACACACACTCACGATGAACACGCCCTCGAGTCTACCGACCCCAGTCCGCGCAACCGTGCCGCGACGGGCGGTAACCTGCCCGAATTGCTGCAGGATTCGCTGCGGAACACCCCTAAGGAGGCAGGACGATGAGCGAGATCACGTACGAGGTGGTGCTCGAGGTGCTCGACGGCTGCGGGCCCGCGGCACTGACGGAGGCGCGGGAGCTCGGTGCTGTGCGGACCGTCAGCGCCACCGAGCTGATCCTGCTCACCTCGGATCTCGACGCGCTGCGCGGCCTTCGCCGGGTCATCGCGGCCTCGCTCGCCCTCGCCGTCCCCGCGCGCCGTCCCCGCGAACTCATGGAGACTTCCGTCCAGCAGCGGCTCGGCGGGATGCTCGAGGCGATCCGCCGCCAGCGTCCCCGGCAGCGCTTCCACGGCCTGCGCCTCGAAGCCGCCGGCGCCGACACCCCGGATATGCGACGCCTCGCCACCGCCCTCGCCGAGCTCGCCGAGATCCCGGTCGACGCAGAGGACGGCGACCTCGTGGCGCGGGTGCGGCGCGGTGCCCAGACCGGGACCTGGCAGGTGCTGCTGCGCACCACTCCGCGACCGCTCGCGACCCGTGCCTGGCGCACCGTGGACTATCCCGGCGCCGTGAACGCGACGATCGCCGCGACCGTGATGGACCTGCTGGAGGTGAGGGAGGAGGACGCGCTGCTGGACATGACCTGCGGGTCCGGCACCTTCCTCATCGAGCAGCTGCACGCGGCGGTGCCCGCCCGCGCCGTCGGCGTGGACCTGTCGGCC
>DAHVRS010000296.1 GCA_027322375.1 Brachybacterium sp.
GCACACCCCCGTCGCCTACCATTCGCCCCATGCCCTCCCGACCCTCGCGTGCCCGCCGAGCCGGACTCTCGCCGCGCCGCTGGACGGTACGCACCCGGGTCCTCTCCACGCTCCTCGCCTTCATCGCCGGGGGCCTGGCGATCACGGGCCTGCTCACCTTCGCCGCGCAGTTCCGTGCCCTGGACCAGCGGATCGACTCCGAGCTGTGGCAGGAGCACAGCGAGCTCGAGCTCATCGCGGGCGCGACCACCAAGGACGGCGGCCTCACGCACACCACCGTGGACGGCGTCCTGCTGCAGGCCACCGACTCCGCCGCGCCCTCGGACCACGAGAGCGTGATCGTGCTGATCGACGGCAAACCCCGCTACCAGCCGCGCCAGCAGGACTATGCGCTGCTGCCCCAGCCCGAGGAGGGGATGAGCGCGGAGGAGGCCGCGGCGGTCAAGGCGGAGTCCGCGCGGGTGCTGCAGGCGCTGCTGGATGCGCATGTGCCGGGTCGCTCCGTGATCGTGCCGATGGAGGCTGACGGCCGCGACCTGCGCCTCCTCATCGCCTCGGTGCATGTCGAGGGGGATGACGCCGAGGGCATCTTCGTGGTCGCGAGCGATGCGGGATCGCAGCGGCGGGACGTGTGGCGCAGCGTCGTGGTGTTCTCGGGCCTGTCCGTGCTCGCGCTGCTGCTCGCCGGCTGGGTGGGCTATGTGGTCACCGGGCGCCTGCTGCGCCCGCTGGAGGGCCTGCGGGAGGCGACCGCGCAGGTCACGGTCACGGATCTCGAGCACCGTGTCCCGGTCCCGGCCGCGGATGATGACGTCTCCGCGCTCGCCCAGAACTTCAACCGCATGCTCGAGCGGATCCAGGAGGGCTTCGCTGAGCAGCGCCGCTTCATGAGCGATGTGGGCCATGAGCTGCG
The DNA here is from genome assembly GCA_027322375.1 of Brachybacterium sp. Classification (GTDB taxonomy): domain Bacteria; phylum Actinomycetota; class Actinomycetes; order Actinomycetales; family Dermabacteraceae; genus Brachybacterium. The sequence continues at coordinate 914 of DAHVRS010000296.1, forward strand.
CACCCCGCTGACCATCGTGCGCGGCACCTTGGAGACCACGGACACGCGCGATCCCGAGGACGTCGCGGAGTCCCATGCGATCGCGCTCGAGGAGCTGGACCGGATGGGCCGCGTGGTCGGGGACCTCTCGGAGCTCGCCGCCTCGAGCCGGCCCGACTACGTCCGCCCCCGCCCCGTGGACCTCGCCGCCTTCGCCCGCTCCGCCTTCGCACGCTTGGAGCACATCGGCGCGCGCGACTGGGTGCTCGAGCAGGTCCCGGATGTGGTCGCGGACGTCGACGAGCAGCGGCTCGCGCAGGCCCTCGTGCAGCTGGCTGCGAATGCGGTCCGCTACAGCGAGGAGGGTTCGCGGATCACGGTGCGGATCGAGCAGGTGCCCAGCCCTGAGGGCCCAGAGATCCACCTCGCGGTGCGGGACGAGGGCGTGGGCATCGCGGAGGAGGACCAGCGCCGCGTCTTCGAGCGCTTCACCCGGGTCGAGGGTGCGCCCAGCGGCGGCTCGGGCCTGGGCCTGCCGATCGTGCTCGCGATCGCGGAAGGGCACGGCGGCACGGTCCGCCTGCACTCCGTGCCCGGCCGCGGCTCGACCTTCACGATCGTCGTCCCGCAGCACCACGCCCTGAGGCCGGAGGGCACGGCCGACGGGGCGGCCGCTGGCCCGAGCGCCAGCGCGAGCACGGGCGCCAGCGCGCCCACCAGCGAGGACAGTCATACTGGTCCGCGGGGGCAGCACCTCCCCGACGACGAGATCGCCGAGCAGCACCGGAGGGAACAGGGATGAGGATCCTCATCGCCGAGGACGAGGCGCGGATCGCGCGGTTCATGGAGCGGGGGCTGAAGGCCCAGGGCTACGCGACCACCGTGGTGGAGGATGGGATCTCCGCGCTGGACCTCGGCTCGAGCGGGGACTTCGACCTGCTCATCCTCGACGTGGGCCTGCCCCGCATGGACGGCTTCCAGGTGCTCACGGCTCTGCGCGGCATGGACGTGGAGATCCCGATCCTCATGGTCACCGCGCGCACCGGCGTGGAGGACACCGTGCAGGGCCTCGAGGGCGGCGCGAATGACTACATCGCCAAGCCCTTCCGCTTCGAGGAGCTGCTCGCCCGGGTCAAGCTCCGTGCCCGTGAGGCGACCGCCGGGGCCGGCTCGGTCAGCGCCGACGTGCTCGAACTGGGCGATCTGTCCCTGGATCTGCGCAGCCGCATCGCCTCCTGCACGGTGGACGAGGCGCCGCGCGAGGTGGAGCTGTCCTCGCGGGAGTTCACGATGGCGCGCGTGTTCCTCGAGAACCCGCGGCAGGTGCTCACCCGCGACCTGCTGCTGTCGAAGGTGTGGGGCTACGACTATGACGGCGCTTCGAACGTGGTGGATGTGTACGTGGGCTACCTCCGTGCGAAGCTCGGCGCGACCCGCATCGTCACCGTGCGCGGTGCGGGCTACAAGATGGTCGATCCCACGGACTGACCACGGTCCGTGCGGAGGCGGGGAGTGGACTGCCCCGCCGCCCGACGAGCCTGCGTCACTGCAGGCCATCGTCCACATGAGAGCTCTCTCATGAACGGTTCACCACGGTCTCATCGCCAGGGAGGAGCCTCGCCCCATGAAGACTCTGCGGACCACCGGGATCATCGTGTCCGTCGCTGTCGCGGCGGTCGCGCTCGCCGTGCTGCCCGCGCCGGAGGACCAGGACCCCAAGGAACGGGCCGGCATCTCCGTGGGCACCGAGGGGGACGGCAATTCCGCCCTGCCCGGCTACGTGGATTCCGCCTCTGTCGACGGCGAGCCCGCCGACCCGAACGGCGCGGCGACCCCGGAGGCGTCCGACGGCGGCACCGGTGAGGAAGGCTCTGCGGCCGACGGTTCCCGGGCCGACGGCTCCAGCGCCGAGGATCCTGCGGCCGACGGGCAGACCCGCGCCGGCGCGGAGAACCACTCGGAAGGCCCCGTCGCCCTCCCGCGCTTCGACGCGACCGCTCCGGCCGAGGCCGAGGACGGAGCCGTCGGCACGATCGAGGCCGAGCCGACGCCCGAGCCCACCCCGGAGCCGCCCCGCAAGCCCGCCGCGACGCAGGCACCGCGCACTCCCGCCACCAAGGCCCCCGCGCCGCCGCGCCCCTCCGGGGTGTGCGAGTGGGATGACGGCGAGCTCGAATGCGATGACGACGATGACGACGACGATGACGACGATGATGATGACGACTGAGCGTGACGACTGAACGCTTGCTCCCGTCATGAACGGCCGCCCGGCACGAATCCTGCCGGGCGGCCGTTCATCATCGTGGACGGCACGGCTCAGTCGTCCTCGTCCTGCGCGTCCCAGCGCTCACCGTCCCCGGCGAGCCGGCCGGCCATGAGGGCGTGGAGACGGTGCTCCCGCGCGCCGAGCCGGGCGGCGAGGTGCGCGGAACCGGCCATCACCACCACGCCGGGGTAGGCGTCGAGCACCCGCACCAGCATGTCCTTCCCGTCATCGTCGAGGTCCCCCTCGAGGCCGTCGATGAGCAGCAGCGGCGGCGTCCCGTACAGGGCGCGGGCGAGGGCGAGCCGGGCCCGGGCGTCACGGTCGAGGCTCTCCCCACCACCGCGCAGCGGCGTGCGCGGGCCGCGGGGCAGCGCCTCGAGGTCAAGTCCCACCAGCTCGAGCATCTCCTGGTCATGGGCGGCATCGAGGTCGGGGCGGCGGTAGTGCAGCGCCCGCGCGACGGTGCCGCGCTCGAACACGGTGCCCGCCGCGGCATGACCCACCAGGCGCCGAAGCCGCTTCGGGCCGGTGGCGCGGAGGTTCCGCCCGTCCACCCACAGCGAGTCCGGGGCGGCGAGCTCGGGGCCGGGGGTGAGCTCGAGCACGCGCCGCAGCAGCTCCTGCGGGGCGCGCGGGTCCTCGGAGACGAGCCGCACCCGCTGCCCGGGAGTGGCCCGCAGCGGAGCATCCGGGGAGGTCAGGCCCGGCAGGTCGAGGTGGACGAGCCCCTCGACCATGAAGCCGGGGATGGGAACCTCGGCGGAGGCGCGGCGGCGGGCGCCTGCCCGTTCACGGCGCTGCGCGGCGCCGACGAGCGCAGGGCCCAGCACCATGCGGGCGGAGAGATAGGCCTGGCGGTACTCGACGATCCGGCCGATCTCGAGCACGGGCGAGGAGGCGATCCCCGCCACCGCCATCGCTGCCATCGTCACCCCGGGCGCCTGGCCCAGGTAGATCCCGGCCGCGGCGACCATGAGGGTGGTCAGGGCCCCGGCGACGACGCCGCCGGCGCGGAGTGCCCCGACGGCCTCGGCCCGGTCCACCGCCACGTCCACGAGCTCCCCGGAGGCTTCGCGCAGGTTGCGCAGCT
>DAHVRS010000317.1 GCA_027322375.1 Brachybacterium sp.
ACGGCACGGTCGCCCTCGAGCATCTGCGCGGGGTGTCCTGAGATGGGCCAGGCACGCACCCTCTCGGTGAGCCTGCTCGGCCTCGAGGGCACTCTGGTCGAGGTCGAGGCCGATGTCTCCCAGGGCCTGCCCTCCTTCGCACTGGTGGGCCTGCCGGACTCCAGCACCCTCCAGTCCCGCGAGCGGGTCCGCGCGGCAGCGGGCCGCAGCGGCGCGCACCTCGCCCAGCGCCGGATCACCGTCAACCTCACCCCTGCCTGGCAGCCCAAGCACGGCTCCGGCTTCGACCTCGCGATCGCGATGGCGGTCCTCGACGCACAGGGCACCCTGCGCCAGCACGTGCCCGGGGACCTGGTGCTGCTCGGCGAGCTGGGGCTCGACGGCAGGCTGCGCCCTGTCCCCGGTGTGCTGCCCGCCCTCCTCGCCGCCCGTGCGCACGGCCTCACTCGGGCTGTCGTTCCGGGGGAGAACCTGCCCGAGGCGCGGCTCGTCGAGGGGATCGAGGCCGACGGGGTAGACCACCTGGTCACCCTTCTGCACTGCTTCGGCGCCGACGTCCCACCGCCTCCGCCGAGCCTCCCGTCCCCGCCGCTCGCGGACGCGACAGGGCTCAGTCTCCAGACTCCACCGGTCGGCGACTTCGCGGACGTGGTGGGGCAGGCACAGGCGCGTCGCGCCGCCGAGGTCGCCGCAGCAGGCGAGCACCACCTCCTGCTCGAGGGCCCGCCGGGGACGGGCAAGACGATGATCGCCTCCCGTCTGCCGGGGATCCTGCCCGAGCTGTCCGCGGAGGATTCTTTGACCGTCTCCGCGATCCACTCGCTGGACCGACGCTTCGACGCGGAGGCGGGACTGCTGCGCCGGGCCCCGTTCGAGAACCCGCACCACACCGCCTCGACCGCCGCGATCGTCGGCGGCGGCTCGGGTGTGGCGCGGCCCGGCGCGATCTCCCGCGCCCACGGTGGGGTGCTCTTCCTCGACGAGGCGCCTGAGTTCCCGGCCCGTGTCCTCGAGGCACTGCGCGAGCCGCTCGAGACCGGGGACATCACGCTGCACCGGGCTCGCGGGGTCACCCGCTATCCGGCCCGCTTCCAGCTGGTCCTCGCCGCGAACCCGTGCCCGTGCGGGCAGGCCTTCGGTCGCGGCGACCGCTGCACCTGCACTCCGCTTCAGCGCCGCCGCTATCTCGCACGGCTCTCCGGTCCCGTGATGGACCGGGTGGACATGCGGGTCGTGGTGGGGCCGGTGGACCTGCGCCGCGCCGGGAGAGACGTGGCCGAGGCGAGCACGGTGATGGCCGCGCGCGTCTGGCAGGCCCGATGCCGCCAAGCCCAGCGCTATGCGGGCCGCGGATGGAGCACCAACGCCCATATCCCCGGCGCCCGTCTGCGAGACGAGTTCGCGCCCGAGGCCTCGCAGCGCCGCTTCCTGGACCAGGTCGTCGCCAACGGTGGCCTGACCCTGCGCGGCCACGACCGGGTGCTGCGCGTGGCGTGGACCCTCGCCGATCTCGACGGCAGCGACCGTCCCACCGCCGAGCACATCGGCGAAGCCCTCCAGCTGCGACGAGGAGACCACCGATGACACCCCCACCCGACCCCACTCCGTACGACCCCACTCAGTACGACACCGCCCAGCCCACCAGCAGCCCACCTGCCGACGGCTCCAGTTGGGCCGCCGAGGACCGCCGCGCCCGCATCACCTGGTCCCTGCTCGCCGAGCCCTCGGATGCCGTGGCGCTCATGGCCCGCGCCGCCCTCGGTCCCGCCGCGGCGCTCGCGCTCGTCGACGACCGCGAGATCCAGGGGCGAGACCTGCTCGCCGCCCTCGGCGGAAGAATGCCGGGCGAGACGGCGGCGCCGGACGGGGACCCGCCCGAGCGGGCCGCACGCGCCCTCTCCCGCTGGCGAGAACGGCGGCGCCGCGTCGACGTGGAGGCGGTCCTCGAGGATGCCGCCCGGCGCCACCTGCGCCTGCTCACCCCGCAGGATGACGAATGGCCGGAGCTCCTGAACGACCTGCAGGAGACCGCACCGCACTGCCTGTGGGTGCAGGGCCCCGGCCGGCTCGACCAGCTCGTCGCAGGACGGTCCCTCGCCCTCGTCGGCTCCCGTGCCTCCACCCCATACGGGGAAGACACTGCAGCGACTCTCGGTGCAGCCTTCGCCGCCGGGGGAGGGACCGTCGTCTCCGGCGGCGCGTACGGGATCGACGCCGCCGCCCACCGCGGCGCACTCGCCGCAGAGGATGGAACAGCGGACGGTGCGACCCTCGCCGTGCTCGCCGGCGGACTGGACCGGCTCTACCCGCGCGGGAACACGACCCTGCTGGAGCGGATCCGGGAGAAGCACCTGCTGGTCTCCGAGGCACCGCCCGGCACCGCCCCCACCCGGTGGCGTTTCCTGTCCCGCAACCGCCTGATCGCGGCCCTTTCCCAGGCGACAGTGGTGGTCGAGGCGTCCTGGCGCTCCGGGGCGCTGTCCACCGCGCGGCTCGCCGACCAGCTCTCCCGGCCCGTCGGAGCCGTCCCCGGTCCAATCACCTCCGCGGCGACCGCGGGCTGCCACCGCCTCATCCGCGAACGGGGCGCCGTGCTCGTCACCTCCCCGGAGGACGTGCTCGACCTGCTACCGGGCGGGCCCGCCGCGGGGGAGGGGAGCTTCGCCGTCCAGGACGAGCTGGACCTGCTCACCCCCGCGGACCGGCGCGTGCTCGACGCCGTCCCGCCCCGCTCGAGCATCTCCCCGGCCCGCATCGGGGACGAGATCGGCTTCGGGCCCGACGCTGTGGGTGCGGCGCTCGCCCGCCTCGAGGTGCTCGGGGTCGTGGTGATGAGCGGAGAGAGGGTGCGCCGCGCCCGCACCACGCCGTGAACAGCCAGCGGCACAGAGGTGCGCGACACTGGGAGACATGACCACGGCTGAGCAGAGCGCAGAGGCACGGCTCGTCGACGCCTTCGCGCAGCACCTGAGCCTCGAGCGGGGACGCTCCGAGCACACTGTGCGCGCTTACCGCCGCGAGGCCGCCGATCTGCTCGCCCACCTACGGGAGGTGGAGCGGATCGAGGTGGCCGAGCTCGACGTCGCGGCCCTGCGCTCCTGGCTCACCGCCCGCACCGAGACCGGCGCGAGCGCCAGCACCCTCGCCCGCTCCGCCGCTGCGGCACGCACCTTCACCAGCTGGCTCGCCGCCACCGGCGCCATCCCGCACGACGTGGGCGGGCGCCTGCGCGCCCCGCGCCGCGGCCGCCACCTCCCCGCCGTGCTCACCGGTGACCAGGCCAGCGCCCTGCTCGACGGACTCGAAGAGAGCTCGACGCCGGGCAGCGCCCCGACGCCGTCGGATGTCTCTGCGGAACCAGAAGGCCCCGCGGCACGCGCCGTGCTGCTGCGCGACACCGCCGTGCTCGAGCTGCTGTACTCCTCCGGTCTGCGCGTCTCCGAGCTCGTCGCCCTGGACCGCGCCAGCATCGACCGCAGCCAGCGCACTGTGCGCGTGCGCGGCAAGGGCGACAAGGAGCGGATCGTCCCTGTGGGCCTTCCCGCGCTCGATGCGATCGACCGTTGGGAGGCAGAGGGCAGGCCCGTCCTTGCCGGCGATTCAGCGGGGGAGGCGCTCTTCCTCGGCGTGCGCGGCGCCCGGCTCGGCGACCGGGCCGTGCGCACCCTCGTGGACCGCCACGCCGCCGAAGCCGGGATCCCGCGCCACATCACCCCTCACACGCTCCGGCACAGCGCCGCGACGCATCTTGTCGAGGGCGGTGCGGACCTGCGCAGCGTCCAGGACTTCCTGGGCCACTCCTCGCTCGCCACCACGCAGATCTACACGCACGTCAGCGCCGAACGGCTGCGCCGCACGGTCGAGCAGGCCCACCCCCGCGCCTGAGGCTCACACCGCCGACGCACGCCGCACACCCGGCACGGCCGATGGCGCACCGCTGGCCGCGAGCTGCGCCCCCGGCGCCCGAGCCCTCGACGACGACTCGCCCGCCACTCCCGCATCCGCCGACGCTGCGCTTGCCGAGCCCCCGTCATCTGAACTCCTTCCCGCGGACGCAGGGCCGGCCGCCCCGGCAGGAGCAGCCGCTCCCTCTCCGCCCTCCCAGGGCAGCAGCACGCTCGGGCCCCGCGCCCCGAGCAGCGGGAGCGGATCGCGGTACGTGTCACCGTCCCGCGCTCCGAGGTGCAGGCACACGCTGCCCGGGCAGTGGGAGACGGCCGGATCCTCTTCGAGCACGCCGAGCACATCCCCGGCCCCCACAGCATCCCCAGCGGAGACCTCGCTGCTCACCGGTTCGTAGGTGGAGATCAGCCCGTCCGCGTGCAGCACGGAGACCACTCCGCGTCCGGCGATGCTCCCGCGGAAGCGCACCACCCCGTCCTCCACCGCCCGCACCTCGGTGCCGGGCCCGTCGGTGCCGATGTCGATCCCGCGATGCCCCGGCCCGTACTCGTGCAGCGGCGCCTCGAAGGCGGCGAGCACCGGATGCGGCGCGGGTACCGGCCAGAGCCAGCGCGGCCCTTCCGCCACGGCCGGGGGCGTCAGCGCCCCGCCGAGCAAGAGCAGCACCGCCGCGAGGACCACGGTGCGGCCCACGGCGGGCAATGAGCGAGAACGGGCAGGGACATCCATGCCCGCATCGTCGCGCAGCATGACCGCCTCCGCCCGCCTGTGGCCCGCCCGGTGGAGAAGCAGCCGCTGTGGAGGGAGAGACAGCGGGGGCTCGGCTGGCGCGGAACGACGTGCGACGAAACGCTCCGAAGCGCTGCAACACCCCATTTCCGTGACGCATCCCGCGCGCGGGGAGGTGGCGGCGTCAGATAGACTCGCCTCAGCATCCGGTCCGTCCGGATGACTTCGCGTGCCCACCAGGGCTCGTCGGCCATCGGTCCTTCCCGTCCCCGCTGCGGCGGGGGAGGCGCAGGGCGGCCGGCACCCGGGCACCAGGCCCCGCACCACCCGGTGTCGGGGGAACAACCGAGAAAGCAGGTCCTGCGCGATGACCGCGGACGCCCCCGGGCGCGCCGTGCGAGCCCAGGGCCACAGAACAGAGGACACCATCATGGCAGTCGTCACCATGCGCCAGCTCCTGGAGAGCGGCGTCCACTTCGGTCACCAGACCCGTCGCTGGAACCCGAAGGTCCGTCGCTTCATCTTCACCGAGCGCAACGGCATCTACATCGTCGACCTCATGCAGACCCTGTCGTACATCGACAAGGCCTACGACTTCGTCAAGCAGACGGTCGCCCACGGCGGCACCATCCTGTTCGTCGGCACCAAGAAGCAGGCGCAGGAGTCCGTCCAGGAGCAGGCCACCCGCGTGGGCATGCCCTACGTGAACCAGCGCTGGCTGGGCGGCATGCTCACCAACCTGCAGACCGTCTCCGCGCGCGTGAACCGCCTCAAGGAGCTCGAGCAGATCGACTTCGAGGATGTGGCCTCCTCCGGCCGCACCAAGAAGGAGCTGCTCATGATGCGCCGCGAGAAGGACAAGCTCGAGAAGACCCTCGGCGGCATCCGCGACATGGGCAAGGCGCCCTCGGCCCTGTGGGTCGTGGACACCAACAAGGAGCACCTGGCCGTCGACGAGGCGCAGAAGCTCAACATCCCGGTCGTCGCGATCCTGGACACCAACTGCGACCCCGACGAGATCGCCTACCCGATCCCGGGCAACGATGACGCGATCCGCTCCGTCACCCTGCTCACCCGCGTGATCGCTGACGCGGTCGCCGCTGGCCTGCAGGAGCGCCACGCGAAGTCCGTCGGCGGCGAGAAGAACGTCTCCGCCGTCGACGCCGAGCCGCTGGCCGAGTGGGAGCAGGAGCTGCTCAAGCAGTCCGAGGTCCAGCAGCAGGACGCCCCGGCTGAGGAGTCCGTCGCCGCTGCGGAGGAGACCCCCGCCGCGGAGGAGACCCCGGCTGCGGAGGCCCCC